>NZ_CP063110.1:790000-1090000 GCF_014931275.1 Haemophilus parainfluenzae | reverse complement strand
CCAGTTTGCGCACCAATTGTTGCCGCCATCCCAACTTCAACACCTGCACTTTGTGAACGGGCATGTTGATCTACCGTACTCTTACCTGGATCAATCGTTAGGTTATTGGCATTAAAGGTTACGCTACTGTCTTTTAAGCGGTTACCTTTTTCATCGACAGAAGTGATATCTGCATGGGTGATATTAATATTCCCTAACTGCGGATTACCTTGTGCATTTGTGCTGCCATCACCGCGTGCAGTAAACTCAATCTCTTTCGCATTAAATAGGTTGCCTTGGCTGGTGTGCTGATAGCTGTCTTCTTTCTTACGGCTATGAGCGACCCCAGTACCAGATTCCACGCGAATTAAATAAGATGCACCTCCTTGCCCTTGGAATGCAGAGGCCAAGTTATAAGCTTGTGCTGCAACACTCATGATATTTGCTGCTTGCACACGATCTGAGGCTTTTTTATTTTTTACAGTGCTTTCAATACTATTGATTAAATCAATAATTGGTGATTTTACACGAGTAAATTGACCAAATTTTAGATCGCTTTCACTTTGTTTATATTTATCGGTATTAAAAGCTGAATCCACAATAATATTTTGTGCATTAATGGAAGCTTTATCTTTTGATAAAATTTCTGCTGATGTTTGACGATAATCTTTACCGGCATACACTTCTACCTTATCACCTAAGCTCGCTAATTGCGCTTTTTCATGGTGAGTAAAGTTACCATCTTGGTTAAAACGAGTACGGTTATAACCATAGAAGCGTTCAGAATCTGAAATAACAGCCTCACCTACCGCATGGCCTTTACGTTGCTGCGTTGTATCTTGTGTGGTAACCGCTGTATCTAAAACAACATTACCCGCTGCAGATAATTGGTTTTTACCCTCAGACACAATTTTGGCACCTTTAGCATGAATATCACCTTTTTGTGCCACTATTTGGTTATTACCACCTACAGAAATAGTCGTTGATACTTCTTGTGTTTGAGTTGCATCGCCATTTTCACGTTGAGTGTGTACACCAAAAAGGTATTTATTCGCATCACCTAAACTAAATCCTTTATCTGAGGTATTGGCCTGCTGAGTATAAGTGTTCTCAGCCGTTCCTAACTCAATATTATTTGAGGCTAGGAATGTTGCACCTTTCTCTGCTGCAATTTGTGTACCTTGTGTGCGAATATCACCTTCAGACGCCACCACATTAAGTTGTCCGCCAGCATTAACTGCGGTCACTTTTGCGGTTGTTTCTATCGTGGTTTTATCTGATTTACTGCGTTTGTGTTCCAAATACGGTACGATACCACGGCTCATTAACTCCACTGCATCTGCGCCAGCTTCTGCAATAGAGTTAATTTTCCCTACAACGGTTTCTGTACCACCTTGTTTTTGGCGTTGTTTATATTGATCTATGGCTTTCAAAGTTGGATCATAAACCATGCTTAAACCAAAACCGCTTGTTTTACTCGATTGATGTACTTCGGTATGATGTACTTCTTTTGCTGCTTCAAGATTGACTTGTTTTGCACGTAGATCAGATTGTTCCTGACTGTTTAAATCAGAACCTCGCACAGTCAAGACATTTTCAGCGGCTAAAGTTGTAGTACCACCTGTTAATTGGCTACCTGCTGCTTCTAAGCTTATGGATTTGCTGTCTAGATTAGACTTGCTTTTCTCATAACCAATTTTTGCCACGCCACCTTTAAAGCTTGTAGCTAAACCAGAACGTTTTTTCTCATAATGTTCTTCAACGTAAGCGTTGTTTTCCGCCTCTTTCACATTAACATTCTTCGCTTGCACCAATAAGCCATCTTGTGCAGTAATCGAAGAGCCTTTAACTGTCGCATTTGCATCTTGTGAATAAACAATAACATCCTTACCATTTACTTCACTGCCTTTGCTTAGATCATAATCATGATGACGACGCATTTCTTCGGTTTCTTTTGTTAAGAAACCTTTTGATGTTTGTTTATTTCGGCGATCTAAATGCTCAATATCTCGTCCTTCTTCAAGCTTCACTTCGCCTTGTGAGGCAATAATAGTTCTACCTTCTTCACTATTAACCTTAGCTTGACGAAGTGTGGTTTCTTCTTGTCCCACTAAACGAGTGCCTTCTTTGCCCTCAATAACAGAGCTCACCTCACCTTCTTTATCTAAGTGATAATGATGGTTATCGCTAAAGTCATAGTGTTCTTTACTGCTTTGCTTCTCAGTCGTCACCAAAAGCTTACCTTTGGCATTTACATCAACCGTGCCTGCCGATTTCACATTTGCTGCTTTTATTGTGATATCACCACCACTTTGAATAGATAACTCACCATCCTTGCCTGTTACCTTCAATTCACTTTGGCGATCGACTTGTTTATTACCCGTTTCTGTTCGACCTAATTGGCTTTGTGTTTCTGTTGTGGTTGCACCAAGCTCTACGGATTTTCCACCGTATAGAGACAAGCTATCTGCAGCCATAATCTTACCGCCAAGGTTCACTAATTTTTGATCAGCATTGAGGTTGACGTTATCTGCTAAAACTACCCCTTTATTTTGTAGATCTTGACCGTAAACATTCACCAAATCACTTGCGATCAAGGTACCATTATTATTCATACTGGTAACTTTAGCCACAATGCTATCACCAGAAATCACAGCTCCTGTTGGTGCGACTTGAGCACGGTTAGAAGCTAAATAAATCTTAGGCGTTAAAACATTGAGCTTTTTACCACCTGGTAATGTCACCTCTTCATTTACCATCCACACTAAATCAGTAGTGAGTTCCGACATTTGCTTTTCAGTTAATGCCACACCTGGTACTAAATTTAATTTTTTGGCGTAATGAACACCGTTATTCATCAAACCTTGATATTGCTCTAAATCATTTTGGTAACCTTCAAGATAACGACGTCCAGTTAACTGATTGATTTGCTCATTGACAAGGCGTAACTCATAAAAACCATCCCCCAAACGTTTCTGCATATTATCTGGAGAATACTGCAAAGCATTCAGCATATAATCTGAGCTTAGCCATTTTTGTTTATTAGCAAAACGTGGGTCTGTTTCAATCACATAACCACTCGGCGCATCAGGATTAATATTATAGAGCGATGATTTATCAAGAGATTGTGTCAGGCGGTTTAATACTACATCACCTACGTTAGCTTTACCTGCTACGCCGTTATTAGTAAATTCAGGGGCCACATTTTCTTTATAAGCAAATAGCCCTAAATCTTTCACACTTTCATTTTGTTTAAAGTAGATATTGGTATCACTGGCTGTAGTATAGTAACGGTCAAAGCGATTTCTTTTTTTTCTAGCTTTATAATAAGCGGTTACCTTTCCTTTATCCGTGACTATCGTACGACCTTTAAATTCTTCGTTATTTAATTGTCCATCGGCAGTTTCAATTACCCCACCAGCAATTACTTTACTGTCTTGGTTATCTACACGTGCATCATTAAAGTCAATCCCACCACCACTTAAAATCTTACCTTCTTGGTATTTCGGGGCGAGCACCATGGTTTCATTTACCGTACGGGTATAATCATACTCATGCCAGTTATCACTTTCGATTTTGCCATCCGGTGAAAAAATATGATAAAGATCTCTTATTTTTCGGTTTAGCCCCAAACGACTACTTTTATTATCTTGTTTAACTTTATAAACCCCAGAGTCTTTACCATAGATAGTTGAATCATTCCCAATTCGATACTCAAAAACCGGTGTAGACGAGGTATCCACATTTTCTGTCTCAAGGAAAAAGTGCTTATTCTCTACTACACCTGTGTTAAAGGTAATTGCTTTACTTTTCGCATCATCGTAAATATTTAGCGCCTCAATTACACCATTATGGTTGTGAACATAAGTCGATTTTCCGGCCGCTTGATTATCTTCATCGAGAGTTTTACCTACATAAATTTTCCCCATACTTAAAAGAGTACTTTCATTACGGTTTAAAACTCTATCTACACCAATATCTAAACGCTCACGCGCTGCAATCACTGCTGATTTATTGTCTTCTTCAAGATTGTTTAGAGTGTCACCTTGCAACGCAAGATGATCACCATAAATACGACCAGTACCAAGGTTATTAATCGTTACTGCTTTTGCAACAGTTAGCGCACCATCAATTAAACCACGGTTAGTCAAAGTATTTGTGTTAATGTGTGTTTCATTACCGCTAATTTCAGCTTCTTTAGTATTTTCAATATTCGCAGCCTGAACACTAAGTTTGTTACCTACACGTAGTTGGCTATTATTTGTTAGATTTCCTTGAGTTTTGAAATCTAAACTACCTCCTGCTTGGAAAGCATTATTAAGCACCAACCCATCTTGCAAATGTACGGTTAAATCGCCTTTTGTTTTTACTGAGCCATCATTTGCTAAAGTTTTAGCTGTTAATTCAATTGATTTACTCGCTTCAATTTCACCATCTTTATTATCAATGGTTTTCGTCATGTTAAGATTTGCATGTTCATCGGTATAGATTCCACCTTGCTGGTTAGAAAGATTATCAGCAATTATCGCCACTTGCGCACCACGAATACCTTGCTCCGTTTTGCTGTTAGCTTTCGTCCCTTGGTTATCCACATTTTTCGCTTTAACACTTACTTTATCTGAGGCTACAATCAGAGAGCCTTTATCTGACTGTTTACGGTTATCAACATTATTCGCGCTAAGCTGCACTTGTTTACCTGCAATGACACCCTGTTTGTTATCAATGTTTTGAGCATTAAGTTGTGCCTGAGCTTTAGCATAAACTGTGCCACGGTTCTCAATATTCTTTTTCGCATTAAGTTGGGTGTTTTCGCTGCCCCCAATAAAGCCATCATTGACAATTTTCCCTTGGCTATCAATCTTCACCTCACCTGCAGCAGCACCAATGTGCCCCGCATTACGTACACCAAGCCCCTGACCATTGTCCACTAAATGAATTTTCTCAGCATACATCCCGCCTAATTGGCCCACATCCACACTGTAAGTTTGTGTTTGGCCATTTTGGCTCTCTGAAGTGCGGTCAGTTTCGTTTGTATTTTTATCACCAACATAAACCACCGAATCATTGGTGCGGTCTACCTTGTTTTTACCTGTGGTAACCTTAACTTTATTACCCCACACACCACCTTTGATTTCAGCCTTATCTGCAATAATATCTGTGTAATCTGCTTTAGAGGTATCCATCCCCTTTTGACCTACTGAGACCTTTCCTCCTTGTACGCGATAGCCTTTTAATTCACCATTTTCAACTTCTGCCTTACCCGTAGTAAACGTTGCACGCCCTGCATTTATCACACCACAGCCATCACACTGAATGCCACTAGGGTTAGCAATCACCACATCTGCTTTTTTACCCGCTACTTCTACATAACCTTTTAAACGGCTTGGATTCGCTGAGTTAACTTCATTCAAAATCACTTTCGCTTCACCACGAGCAAGATTTGGGTTACCCTGCACCCAGCCAGCCATCTGAGTTTGTGCCGCTTTACGAGCATTGTTTAATACAGCCCCTTTCTCTGCCACATCAAATTGTGAATATTGGTTACGCGATACTCCAGCCTGACTTGGTGCTTGAATATTAACTTGTGGAATGCCATTACCTGTTTGTAATACTGTCGGCTGTTGATTACCTGGTGCTGATTTATCCGCACGAATAGCCATATCTTCAGCTTGAACTGAAGGTGAAAGGAACACAAAGCCTAATGCTAGCATTAAGCTAAAATGGATAGGGTTGAGTGAGAGCGCGGTTGAAAACAACCCTGTTTTTGACTGTTCTGAGCTCATATTCTCTCTTTGTGTGCTTTACCCTGTGATTTGGCAAGTTCAGATACCACAACAAGTTGATTTAATACACGACTAAAAATAACTTTGTAATGACGTTTATTCATTTTCTCAATTTCCTTTAAATTTTAAATTCTGTCTAATTTCAATTAATCTGATAAATACGTATTAAAAACGGTAACTTACATTAAATCCGGTTGTCACATTACTGGTTCTAAATCCTTCTGGCTTTTTAATCGGTTTACCTACGAAATAATCATAGTTAATTCCCCATAATTTGCCTCTAAGACCAATCACCCCACCAATTAAGCTACTTCCTACTTGAAGCTCATCTTGACTAGAATGCACTTTACCTTGGTCTATACCTAAATAAAGCTCATGCCCTTTATTAGCAATGTCCCACCCAAGTTCATTACGCCATAACCAACCTTTTTCACCCGAAAGCGAAAGCTCACCATCAAACCCTCGTACGGTATAACGCCCACCAATACTAAATTTATCTTGTTGAGTTAAAGGTGTGCGATTCCATTGACCATTCCAACTAGTATTGAAACGAAATGGTTGATTACCCATCGTAAATGGATACGTTAAATCAAGTCCCGCTGTAATAATTTGCATGCGTGAAGTCCCTTCACCAAACGCTTCTTCTGGTGCTGGTAGCGCTTTATTACCGCCTGTACCACGCTTGTAACCAGCAAAAATCTGCAAAACAAGGTCGCTGATGTAGTGAGTATGATTAATCCCCACTTCCCAACCTGCTGTTCGACGACGTTGTACTTCAACTTCTGTATCATCAATATAGTTATGAGATTTTTTCGTCCATAATGCACCATTGATATACGTTTTATGTTGACTACCACGAGAGAGTAAGCGACTTAAATTCACTTTCATTTGTTGGCTTTCGCCAGAATAGACATAAGACTCAAAAGCCCCTGCGACTGTTTGATGATAAGAATATTTAGAGCCTGAAAGAGTTAAAAGGTAGTTTCTCCAAGGAATAGAATAATAGAGTGTTATATTTTTACTACCATAATCGCCTTCTGCATCGTCACTATTACGCTTAAAGCTACGCGTACCACTGATATAGAACATGTCGTTCAGTGTTAACACATTATCCCAAGAAAATGTTGCTGAGCCCTGTAAGCGACCTGTTGCTTTGCTACCTGAATCATCTACACCTAAAGTTAAATGAAAAGGCAATGTCTGTTTATAGGAAATCACAATATCGGTTTCCCCTACATTTTCACTTGGTACAAGCTCCATATTGGCATCAGCACTTGGTACACGTTTTAAGTTTTCTAATCCTTGCTCAATATTGCGTACATTTAACATGTCTCCTTGCGACATTGGCATAGCAAACCATAGCGTACCGCGTGTCGCAAATGGAATAGCACTTTGGTCTTGTAATTGAATGCGACCCACTTTACCTGGTATTACCGTTAAAACTAACACGCCTGAACGCAAATCTTGTGGTTCAACTACAACACGTGTTGTCACATAACCTGCATCAATCAAACGATTTTGAATACGACGAAGTAATACGTTAATCCCTTCTGAACCAATACAAGCCGGTAGCGCAAAATCACGTTCAGCATAAACTGATTTTAATGCCCAAGAAAATTGGCTAGGTTGAGCAAGTTTAAGAGGAGTTGTTGATGAAGTGGATTCTTCAGCTTGATAGTCTGTGAGTGCTAATTGATTGATGGGAAAACATTGTGCTTCATTTTGTGGAAAGCTAGGAGACGATTCTTTTTCTGCCTCCAAACGCACATTCGCTGATTGCGTTTGCTGAGCTAAAATTGCAGCCTCTTGTTCCGCTTGTTGTTTTTGTTGTTGAGCATCAATTTGTTTTTCTACATTTGCATTTGTAGAAGGTGGATTAGCTAAGATAAAAGGGGACACCAGAAATAATCCCACTCCAAACAATCTAGATATAGTCATAATAAATTTGTGGTTATTAAGATGTTGAAAATTATTGGATTTAATAAATTTAAATACCATACTAAAAAACTAAACAAATTTAATTTTATTAAACCATACAAAAACAGTCAACAAAATAATAACTGCAATTTTTTTAAGGTTATTTAACCTTTTATATAAATATAATAATGAAATGACTTAAATTAAGGAGAATAAAATATAAAGTGCGATTAAAAACACAATAGTTTTTAACCGCACTTTTATTAACTGATTAACTATTTAAACCTAAACTCAGTCCACTGGTAATAGCGTTCACCTGGTTTTTGAATACCGCCATAATTTTGCCATTCGGGATGGTTAGGGGTATCGGGAAGGCATTGCGTTTCAAGTGCGATGCCACTGAAATCTTGATAAGTGCCACCTTTACGAGTTGGGATACCTGCAAGATAGTTTCCTGTATATACCTGTAATGCTGCTTGGGATGTGAGCACTTCAAGGCTTAAATCTTCATTAGGGGAAGTCAATAATACACAAGGTTTTTGCCATGCTTTATTGACGATAAAAGAATGATCGTAACCTTTTGTTACCACTTGATCGCCTTGTTGGAAATCTTGTGCGATTGGTTTTGCAACACGAAAATCAAAGCTGGTATTCACCACATGCTTAAGTGGTGAATTTGGGATGCCTTCACCATCAACCGGTAAATAGAAATCCGCATTGAGGCGTAATGTATGATTTCTCACATCACTACCCTGCTCAGCATTTTCCAAATTGAAATAAGCGTGGTTTGTTAAGTTCAGTGCGGTATCTTTATCACTTTCTGCTTCGTATTCAATTTTTACGCTATTTTCATCGGTTAGCGTGTAAAGTACATTAACTTGTACATGACCTTCAAAACCTTGATCACCATCGGGAGACACAAGGGAAAAATGCACAAAATTCTGACCGCACTCTTCCACCTTCCAACGGCGTTTATCAAAGCCTTCTTTACCACCATGTAATTGATGTTTGCCTTGATTCGCAACCAGCTGGATTGTTCGCTCACCCAATTCAAATTGGGCGTTAGCGATACGATTTGCATAGCGTCCTACGCTTGCACCCAAATAAGCGGTTTGATGAGGATAATCTTCCACTTTGCAGCCAAGTAATACTTCTCGCAACACACTATTCACAGGGACTTTACAAGAAAGCCAAGTGGCTCCCCAATCCATAAATTGCACAGTCATGCCATTTGAATTGGTGAGTTGAACAAGTTGATAAGGCTGTCCATCTGGTGCATTGAACGCCGTTTTTTCTAGCATAGACTCACTCCTTGTGAGGCTGTGCAAACGTAGAAATCTTCTTTTAAACCCGTTTGTTTCTCATAATTATCGGCAATAATTTTACGCACTTCTTCAACTTTATCATGAGGTGCAAGGGCAACAATGCAACCACCAAAACCACCGCCCGTCATTCTCGCGCCACCGGTTTTACCAATCACTAATTGAGCAAGTTCAACAAGATAATCGATTTGCGGCACGGTAATCTCGAAATCATCGCGCATTGATTCGTGAGATTGCCCCATTAACTCACCTAATTTTGTTAAATCGTTATGTTTTAAGGCTTCAACGGCATCAAGTACGCGTTGGTTTTCAGTCACCACATGACGTGCACGTTTAGCCACTAAAGAATTAAGTGCGGTCAATTCTGCTTCTCTTTTTTGGAATTCTTCTACTGACACATCACGCAACGCTTTCACACCAAAGAATTCTGCCGCTTTTTCACATTGCCAACGGCGTGTATTGTATTCACCCGTCACCAAATCATGGGGTACATTTGAGTTCACAATGATAACAGCGACATCTTTCGGCACAGGCGTTGGCTGTGTTTCTAAGCTACGGCAATCAATCATTAAGAGATGATCTTTTTGTCCTAAAGCAGAAATTAATTGATCCATGTTTCCGCAATTTGCGCCTACAAATTTGTTTTCAGCTTTTTGACCAATTAAAGCAATTTCTGTATGTGTTAAAGGTAAATCACTGAGTTGTTGGCAGAACTTACCCGTCGCTACTTCAAGAGCAGCAGAAGAACTCAAACCAGAAGAATGTGGTACATTTCCAGAAATCACTAAATCAGCACCTTGTTTAAATTGTGGGTAACGTTCTTGAATAAATTTCACCACACCACGCACATAATTCGCCCATTTTTGCTCACTTTGAGGGAAATCTTCATCAAGAGAAAAGGTATCCTCAAGATCAAGATCTGCTGCATAAACATTCCAAATATGATCAGTACGTTTTGATCCCGCAATGGCTGTACCATAATTGATCGCACAAGGCATTACAAAGCCATCATTGTAGTCGGTATGTTCGCCGATAATGTTCACACGACCTGGTGCATACACGGTCAGTTCAGGTTGCTTGTTATATTTTTGAGTAAAAATGTGTTGGGATTTTTGGACTGGAGTCATATTATTTTCCTTTATCTTTCACACTCCCTCTTAACTCAAGAGGGAAAGGATTTCTTAACGTTCTTTGTAATGTACTTCGCTTAACGCACGTAATCTTTCTGCGGCTTGTTCAGCGGTGAGGTCACGTTGGCTTTCACCTAGCATTTCATAACCCACCATAAATTTGCGAACCGTAGCTGAACGCAACAACGGTGGATAAAAATGCGCATGAAGCTGCCAATGTTCGTTATCTTCATTATTAAATGGTGCAGCATGGAAGCCCATCGAATAAGGGAAAGACGTTTCAAATAAGTTATCGTATTTCGTTGCCAATTTTTTCAATATCACGGCAAGATCTTTAGCTTGAGCTTCAGTTAATTCTGTTAAGCGTTTTACATGCAATTTAGGCAACAACAGGGTTTCAAACGGCCACACCGCCCAATAAGGCACCACCGCAACCCAATGCTCGGTTTCCACCACAATACGTTCTTTTTTCTCTAATTCTTTTTGAACGTAATCCACTAAAAGTACCGAACCGTGTTTTTCATAATAATTTCGTTGAGCAACATCTTCACGTGCGACTTCATTTGGTAGAAAGCTATTTGCCCAAATTTGTCCGTGCGGATGGGGATTGGAACATCCCATTGCCGCACCTTTGTTTTCGAAAATCTGTACCCACTGATATTTTTGGCCCAATTCACGCAATTGCTCTTGCCACACTTTTATCACTTCTTCAATTTCTAGTGCGGTCAATAATGGCAAGGTTTTACTGTGATCTGGTGAAAAACAAATAACACGGCTTTCACCACGAGCTTGGCTCATTTGGAAAAGAGGATCGGCTGATTGCTCTGGCGCGGGTGTATCTTCTAATAAAGCCGAGAAATCATTTTTGAATACATAAGGTTTATGGTAATCCGGATTAGGTTCGCCAGTGATACGTTTATTACGCGGGCAAAGATAACAATTTGGATCGTGGCTTGGCTTTTGTTCCTCACTCACTTTTTCTTGTTGCCCCTGCCATGGACGTTTAGCACGATGTGGCGAGACTAAAACCCATTGGTCAATTAACGGATTATAACGACGATGTGGATGATCTGTCGGTTCAAATACGGTTTCGCTCATATTTTTGCTCCAAAATGTAAACGATTACAAAAAATTTTCTCATAAGATAACAAATTAAAAAAAATAAACCGTGATCATTATCACAAAATCAGGAAATAAGCCGCTCATCCAATCACTTTTTTGTGACGAATGTAGCATTTTTGAAAGTAACCGCTTTCAATTTTATTCAAATTTACTATGATAATTGCTATGAAAAAATGAATGAGAGCCCTGTTATGCCTACAATTCGAGATGTTGCTGAATTAGCTTGTGTGTCGGTTGCCACTGTTTCCCGGGTGATTAATCGCTCCCCATCTGTGAGTGAAAAAACCCGTTATTCGGTACAACGTGCAATGGAAGTCTTAAATTATCAACCCAATGCAAACGCACAAGCTCTGGCAGTACAAAATACTGATACCATTGGCGTGGTGGTTACCGATGTAACGGATCCGTTCTTTGCTATCTTGGTTAAATCGGTCGATAAAGTCGCTGAAGAGCATCAAAAAACGATTTTGATCGGCATTGGATACCATCATGCAGAAAAAGAGCGTGAAGCCATTGATACCTTGCTACGCAAGCGTTGTAGCTGTTTGGTTGTTCATTCCAAAGCCCTTTCTGACGAAGAGTTACAACATTATTTAGAAAATGTACCCGGTATGGTGGTAATTAACCGCGTGATTGCGGGTTATGAAAATCGTTGCGTCAGCCTTGATAACCGCCAAGGTACCTATCTTGCCACTGAAATACTGATTCGTTATGGTCATAAGCACATCGCCTACATTGGTTCCAACCACGGTATTTTAGATGAAACTGAGCGCAAGGAAGGCTACTTAGAGGCCTTAGAAGCGCATAACTTCCCCATTGTAGAACAAGCCATTGTGCATAATTCGCCTGATTTTGAAGGCGGTGAAAAAGCCATGATTGATTTATTGAGCTACAACTCCAATTTAACCGCAGTGGTGGCCTATAACGATACAATGGCAGCGGGGGCAATTTCCGTTTTAAATGAAAACAATATCAAAGTCCCGAAACAATTTTCCATTGTGGGATTTGATGATATGCCAATTGCTCGATATTTAATCCCAAAACTCACTACGATTCGATATCCAATTGATTTAATGGCAAATTATGCGGCAAAACTAGCGTTAAGTTTAGTCGATTCGTCTATTGTTACACCGACTGTTGTTCAATTTAATCCAACATTGGTGAGACGTTTTTCCGTAGAAAATGCAATAAAACCGTGATGGAGATCACAAATTTAAACATTGCTATGTAATCGTTTTCATTTATGTGAGTTTGATCACAGATTAACAGTTTTGATTTCGTTATGATGGATTCAGTTGCAATAGATGTACGCAACATTCCTCTATTTGATATATAAAAAATCAACAATAAAATCTCTTTCTCTACATAGGAGCGTTTTTATGAAAAAAACAGCAGTATTAAGTGCAGTCGCTTTAGCAATCGGTTTAGGTTCAGCAACTTCAGGTTTCGCAGCCGATAACCGCATTGGTGTTACCATTTATAAATATGATGACAACTTCATGTCATTAATGCGTAAAGAAATCGATAAAGAAGCGAAAGCGCTTGGCGGCATTGAGTTATTAATGAATGACTCTCAAAATGCACAATCTATTCAAAATGACCAAGTGGATGGTTTGCTTTCTAAAGGTGTAAAAGCCCTAGCCATTAACTTAGTAGACCCAGCTGCAGCGTCAACTGTTATCAAGAAAGCTAAACAAGATGACATTCCTGTTGTTTTCTTCAATAAAGACCCAGGTGCAAAAGCAATTGGTAGCTACGATCACGCTTACTATGTTGGTACAGACCCGAAAGAATCTGGTTTAATCCAAGGTGACTTAATTGCGAAACAATGGAAAGCAATGCCAGCCTTAGACTTAAACAAAGACGGTAAAATCCAATATGTATTATTAAAAGGTGAACCTGGCCACCCTGATGCTGAAGCACGTACTAAATATGTGATTGAGCAATTAAATGCGAAAGGTATTCCAACCGAGCAATTATTTATTGATACCGGTATGTGGGATGCAGCAATGGCTAAAGATAAAGTGGATGCATGGTTATCTAGCTCTAAAGCTAACGAAATTGAAATGATTATTTCAAACAATGACGGTATGGCATTAGGTGCATTAGAAGCAACCAAAGCACACGGTAAAAAATTACCAATCTTTGGTGTAGATGCATTACCAGAAGTACTTCAATTAATTAAGAAAGGCGAAATTGCTGGTACTGTGTTAAACGATGGCGTTAACCAAGGTAAAGCAGTTGTTCAACTTTCTGCAAACCTTGCTAACGGTAAAGCAGCAACAGAAGGTACACAATGGAAATTAGAAAACCGTGTGGTACGTATCCCTTATGTTGGTGTAGATAAAGATAACCTAAGTGAATTCTTAAAATAAGAAAATCTATTGCTTTTCTTTAATTTTAGGGGGAAAGGAAACCCAAATTCCCTTTCCCCCTTTTTGATGAGGTTGGATATGACAACTCAAACCCAAGACAGTGATGTACTACTGACAATGACGGATGTCAGTAAGTCTTTCCCCGGTGTAAAAGCCCTTGATCACGCCAATCTAACAGTTCGTTCTCACTCTGTTCACGCCTTGATGGGCGAAAACGGGGCGGGTAAATCTACATTATTAAAATGCCTCTTCGGAATTTATGCAAAAGACGAAGGTGAAATTTTATTCTTAGGCAAACCTGTTGATTTTAAAACATCAAAAGAAGCCCTTGAAAATGGGATTTCAATGGTTCACCAAGAACTTAACTTGGTGCGTCAAACCAGTGTAATGGATAACTTATGGTTGGGTCGCTACCCACTTAAAGGTCCTTTTGTGGATCACGCCAAAATGTATCGTGATACCAAAGCGATTTTCGATGAATTGGATATTGATGTTGATCCAAAAGAAAAAGTGGCCAAACTTTCCGTTTCACAAATGCAGATGATCGAAATTGCGAAAGCGTTCTCTTATAACGCTAAAATCGTAATTATGGATGAGCCAACATCCTCACTTTCAGAAAAAGAAGTGGAACATCTTTTCAAAATTATTCAAAAATTAAAAGATCGCGGTTGTGGCATTATCTATATTTCACACAAAATGGATGAAATCTTCAAAATTTGTGATGAAATCACCATTCTTCGTGATGGTAAATGGATCAATACCGTTCAAGTTAAAGGCACCACCATGGAAGAAATTGTTTCAATGATGGTAGGCCGTGAATTAACACAACGTTTCCCTGAAAGAACTAACGTACCAAAAGAAATCACACTTGAAGTGGAACATTTAACTGCGGTGAATCAACCTTCTATTCAAGATGTTTCCTTTAATTTACGCAAAGGTGAAATTTTAGGTATTGCAGGTCTTGTTGGTGCAAAACGAACCGATATTGTGGAAGCCATTTTTGGTGTACGCGAATTAAAAGAAGGGACGATCAAACTCAACGGAAAAATCGTGAAAAATCATACCGCACTTGAGGCGATTAACCACGGTTTTGCTTTGGTGACTGAGGAACGTCGTTCAACCGGGATTTATTCAAACCTAAGCATTGAATTTAACTCTTTGATTTCAAATATGAAATCTTACCTCACCCCATGGAAATTGCTTAGCAACAAAAAAATGGCAAGCGATACACAATGGGTGATTGATGCGATGAACGTGAAAACACCTTCTCACAAAACAACGATTGGATCGCTTTCTGGTGGTAACCAACAAAAAGTCATTATCGGCCGTTGGCTTTTAACCCAACCAGATATCTTAATGCTCGACGAACCAACTCGTGGTATTGATATTGGGGCAAAATTTGAAATTTATCAGCTCATTCAAGAACTCGCTAAAAAAGATAAAGGCATCATTATGATTTCATCAGAAATGCCGGAACTATTAGGCGTAACAGACCGAATTTTGGTCATGAGTAATGGTCGTGTTGCCGGCATCGTTGAAACGGCAAAAACGTCTCAAGAAGAAATTTTGCAACTTGCCGCAAAATATTTATAAATCATAAAGGAACAAATTATGAGTGCCTTACCAAAAAATAAATCATTCGATTTCTTAAAACAAAATGCGATTTATTTTGTGTTGTTGATTTTACTTGGCATCATCATCGCACAAGATCCAACATTCTTGAATGTTCGCAACTTTAGTAACATTTTAACTCAATCATCCGTCCGTCTCATTATCGCCCTTGGTGTTGCAGGCTTGCTAATCACTCAAGGTACCGACTTATCAGCCGGTCGCCAAGTAGGTTTAGCAGCTGTTATTTCTGCTACTCTCTTACAATCAATGGAAAACATGAACCGCGTGTTCCCAGATTTAGGTGAAATTCCTATTCCAGTAGTTATCCTGACTGTTTGTGCGGTAGGTGCTGTAATCGGCTTAGTGAACGGTTTAGTTATCGCTTATCTCAATGTAACCCCGTTCATTGCAACCATGGGTACCATGATCATCGTTTACGGTTTCAACTCACTTTATTATGATGGCGTAGGTGGCTCACCAATTGCAGGTTTCAGTGAATCTTTCTCTAACTTCGCACAAGGCTTCTTCAGACTTGGTTCGTTTAAATTATCCTACATCACTATTTATGCGGCGATTTGTGCATTCTTAGTTTGGGTAATGTGGAATAAAACACGCTTCGGTAAAAATATCTTTGCTATCGGTGGTAACCCTGAAGCCGCAAAAGTATCTGGCGTAAACGTAGCGCGTAACCTTGTTGTGATTTACATGATTGCTGGTATGTTCTATGCATTCGGTGGTATGTTAGAAGCAGGTCGTATCGGTAGTGCTACCAACAACCTCGGTTTCATGTATGAATTAGATGCGATTGCTGCCTGCGTAGTAGGTGGTGTATCTTTCGCCGGTGGTGTGGGTACTGTTATCGGCGTAATCACGGGTGTTATCATCTTCACCGTTATTAACTACGGTTTAACTTACATCGGTGTAAACCCTTACTGGCAATATATCATTAAAGGTAGCATTATCATCCTCGCGGTTGCTATCGACTCCTTAAAATATGCGAAGAAAAAATAATTAAAAACAACGATAAAAATAACCGCACTTTAGTAATAAAGTGCGGTTTTATTTTGAGGTAAATTCTCAAAACAAAAAGCGAGCCTCTCAGCTCGCTTTTTTAATCGAATCGATTACTCGTATTCATCTAACCATTTCAACAAAATCGCTTCCAGAATACTCTCGTTAGATTTCATTGGATCATCATCAAAACCGTCTAGTTCACAAATCCACTTATGCAAATCCGTGAAACGTATCGTTTTAGGATCTAAATCTGGATTACGATCATAAAGTTCTTCTGCAATAAGTTGGGCATCAGTCCATTTCATTAGTGAGCCGCCTCATTTGCATGGTTAATATTATATTTAGGGATTTCCACCACTAAATCTTCATCACCCACGACACATTGGCAAGAAAGGCGGCTATCCATTTCTAAGCCCCATGCTTTATCTAGCATATCTTCTTCTTGATCGCTGGCTTCATTTAATGAATCAAACCCTTCACGAATGACTACATGGCATGTTGTACAAGCACAAGAACCATCGCAAGCATGATGAATTTCAACGCCCGCATTATGTGCCACTTCTAATAAGTTGTCGCCTGCTGCTGCATCAACCACCATACCCTCTGGACAGAATTCTTCATTCGGTAAAAAAATCACTTTTGGCATATTACTTTCCTCAATATAAAAAACTCGTTAATTTATAACCGCACTTTATTGCTCAATATCTGATACAGATTTACCTGTAAGCGCTTGATTAATAGATTTATTCATTCGTCTTGCCGCAAATTCTTGAGTCGCAACATCAAGGGCTTTGATTCCTTGAACGATAGCATGACGATCTGCGCCTTCTTTTACATCCATTAGTTGTTTCAATGCATTTTCAATTTGGTGGAATTCGGCTTCGGTTAATAAGTCAGCCCCATCTTGTTGTAATGCTACAATCACGCTTTCAATCACACGATCAGCCTCAACGCGCTGCTCGGCTAATTCACGGGCTTGCATATCATCTTGTGCATTATCAAAAGAAGCTTTAATCATTGCCGTTACTTCTTCATCCGTTAAACCATAAGAAGGCTTAATTTGAATCGATGCTTGGACTTTTGTGGATTTTTCCATGGCGGTTACACTTAATAAGCCATCTGCATCCACTTGATAAGTCACTCGAATATGAGCCGCGCCTGCCACCATTGGCGGAATACCACGCAACGTAAAACGACCTAAAGAACGGCAATCATCCACTAATTCCCGTTCACCTTGTACTACATGTACCGTCATCGCAGTTTGACCATCTTTAAAGGTGGTAAATTCTTGCGCGCGAGCCACTGGAATCGTGGTGTTACGTGGAATGATTTTCTCCACTAAACCGCCCACGGTTTCAATACCTAAAGAAAGCGGCACCACATCAAGTAACAGCATATCACTGTCATTCTTGTTGCCCACTAAAATATCCGCTTGAATTGCCGCACCTAAGGCAACCACTTTATCTGGGTCGATAGAGGTTAATGGTGTTTTACCGAAAAATTCGCCCACTTGCTCACGTACGTAAGGCACGCGAGTTGAGCCTCCAACCATAACCACTTCCTGTACATCTTCAGCTTCAACATGCGCATCTTTCAATGCACGACGACAGGTTAATAACGAACGTTTTACTAATGAGTGGATTAATTCATTAAATTGCTCACGACTTAACTCACCTTCAAATCCGCGCCAAGAAATGACCGCACTTTGCTCACTCGTTAAAGCAATTTTAGTCTGAGTCGCTAAGCTTAAAAGCTCACGCTGCTCATTTACATTTTGTGGTTGAATACCTGCTTGCTCAACAATCCAATCGGCAATTAAATGGTCAAAATCATCACCACCTAAGGCAGTATCCCCACCCGTTGCTAAAACTTCAAATACACCTTTAGATAAGCGTAAAATTGAGATATCAAAGGTACCGCCACCTAAGTCATACACAGCAATGACGCCTTCTTTTCCGCTATCTAAGCCATAAGCGACCGCTGCTGCAGTAGGTTCATTTAATAAACGTAATACATTCAACCCTGCAAGACGTGCTGCATCTTTCGTACTTTGGCGTTGAGCATCATCAAAATAAGCAGGGACAGTAATCACCACGCCAGAAAGCTCACCTGCAAGGCGTTGTTCTGCAATATGATTTAAACGAGATAAAATATCCGAAGAGACTTCAATTGGGCTTTTTTTGCCTTGATGCGTGACCAATAATGGTAACCCATTTTCACTTGCCACAAACTCATAGGGCAAGTTTGTATAACGAGCTTGCACATCGGCAAGACTACGACCAATCAAACGTTTTACGGAAATAATGGTATTTTTAGGATCAACCGTTGCTTGTGCGAACGCTTCAGTACCAACAAGTTTTTCATTTTCACCATAATAAACGACTGAAGGGACAAGGCTTCTATCTTGTTCATCATTTAAAATGGTGGCTTGACCGCTACGTACAGCCGCAACTAAAGAGTTTGTTGTACCTAAATCAATCCCTACCGCAAGACGATGTTGATGTGGTGCTGCCGTTTGTCCCGGCTCTGCAATTTGGAGTAATGCCATATCTCTTTTTATCTCTAATAATTAATTCGTTAAGGGCTCGTTATGCTACTGAATAAGCTTGTGCAAATTTATCTTGTTCGGTGAAACTTGCGTTGTAATGGGTTTCAATGTTGACTTCGCGTCGTTCACGCTGTTTAATCTCAGTCGTCTTATCTTCTGAAAGCTCTGGTGTAAAAACAATCATGTGGTTACCATCGAGTTGTTTTACATCTTCTTGCCAATTTTGCCAAAACAGATTTTGGTAAAATGCTTCAATGTCACCATTTAATGCCCAAGCCAAGAAATCCGTATAGGTAAAATTTAAATCATGCCAAGTTAAGTCTTTTGGCGAAAAATAATAAATCTTACCAAGATTAGAACCTAAAGACCCACCATTTAAAGCAAAATAACCACCAATGACATCGTCTGCAACGAGCAAATATTTTGGTTTATCACCTGATTGATTAAAGGATTTGCTGAAATTCCAATCCATTAATCCACGTGGTAATTTAAAACTGCCTGAACCTAATATACGCAACCAACCATGATGGATTAAAATGCCACCAGTTTCATAAATAACCGCCCCCATAGGAGAAGAAGTGGGCATTTGCATGGTGAAAAGCTCACGTTCTGCACTAGATTGATCTTTTTTAATCACATCACAATGATTACGAGCATGCTCAATCCATTGGGAAATGGTTCCCCAAGCAGATTTTGAGGCATCAGTCAGTTGTTCTAAAGTTTGCATAATCGAGTTTCATTAGTATGAGGGCAATTACCCATTTATCAATAGCGAAAAGGGCGTATTAAACGCCCTCAAGATTATAATTCAAATAGACGTTCTTCTACTTGGCTAATTTCATCCGCCAATTTTTTTAGAAAACGTAATTTATCACAGAGCTGTGCAGCAGTTGACCATTGTTGCTCATTTAGTTGTTCTTCAAGTGCGGTCAACATTTCTTTTGTTTCTTTTTTAACGCGTTTCGCAAAGGATTCTAATGCATTTTCATCCTGGCTTTGCTCAATATTTTCGAGCTCTTCTCGCCATTCTAATTGCTGCATTAGGAATGCCATATCTTGTGTGCTCTTTTGCTCTAAATCCTGTGCTTTTCCCGTATTTAACGCAATAATTGCTTCTGCTCGTAGAATCGGGTCTTTCAAGGTTTTTAATGCATCATTAACTTCTGTCGACTTTTGCATTGCGATACATTGTTCTTGCGCATCTGCCGTAACAAAATTATCAGGGTGCAAGCTCTTTTGAAGCACTAAATAGCGTTCAGACAAAAGGGCTTGATCAACATTAAAAGCAACGGGCAAATCAAAAATAGCAAAAGGATTTGTCATTTCTATTCCTTAAACGTGGAAACTCTCACCACAACCACAAGATTCTTTCACGTTCGGGTTGTTATATTTAAAGCCTTCGTTCAAGCCTTCTTTAACGTAATCTAGCTCAATGCCATTTAAATAAACCAAGCTTTTTGGATCGACTATGACTTTCACGCCATGCTGCTCAAACACAAGATCGTCATCATTGAGCACATCCACGAATTCAAGCACATAGCCTAAACCCGAACAACCTGATGTTTTCACACCTAAGCGTAAACCAATGCCTTTTCCACGATTTTCAAGAAAAGTGCGAACTCGTTCTGCTGCTTTTTCAGTTAATGTTATAGACATGATCTATTCCTACATAGTTTTAAATATCATTATTGCTAAAGGTGCCGCCAATAGGTTGATAATGAGTGTTGAGAAAAATGCTGATTTTGCGGAGCGGATAAAAATTGCAGGCTTAAAGAGCACAATTAAACTTGACAATACAAAGCAAACCGCACCCCAAACAGAATATAGAAGCCAGATAAATTCGCCACCTAAACCGCCATCTTTTGCAAGTAAATAAGAAAATAATGCATGAAGAGCAAAAGCCAATAAAGCTGAAGCCGTTACAGCAGCACTACGTAATCTTGTATATAAAATAAACGATGCGATCATTGGGCCCCAAAACCAAGCTAGGTTACGAAAAAATAACTGAATCCGAAGTGAGGTTTTAATCTCATAGGAATTTGTAAACTCAAAATAGAGCAAAAGTGCAAGTGGTGTAAGCAAACATAATGCCACACTAGCAATGGCAATTTTTTTCTCTAATGTCATAGACATAAATTGTTCCTACATAGTCTAAAGTATCACAATTGATAAAGAAGCTGCGTTGATAATGAGTGTTGAGAAAAATGCTGATTTTGCTGAGCAAGTAAAAATTGCCGGCTTAAAGAGCACTATTAAAATTGACAATACAAAGCAAGCTACACACCAAACAGAATATGCAGGCCAGATAAATTCTGTACCTGAACCGCCATTTTTTACAGATAAATAAATAAGTAGCACATAGATAGCAAATGCAAGCAAAGCTGCAGCTGATACTGCTGCACTACGTAATCTCGTATATAAAATAAACGATGCAATCATTGATCCCCAAAACCAAGCTAGGATACCAAAAAATATCTGAATCCGAACTGAAGTTTCTTCTTCAACCACATAGGAATCTGCAAAGAGCAAATGAATGGAAAATGCAAGTGATGTAAGCAAACATAATGCCACACTAGCAATTGCAATTTTTTTCTCTAACGTCATGACAACTGCACCTTTCTAAGAGCTTAATTTCTCGACGCTCATATATTAAGTATAAAGTGCGGTCATTTTCGGCCGCACTTTTGATTACTTACCTTGTTTATTTTTGTAGTCTGCAATGGCGGCTTTAATTGCGTCTTCAGCTAAGATTGAGCAGTGAACTTTTACTGGTGGTAATTCAAGTTCTTCCGCAATTTGGCTGTTTTTGATTGCACCTGCTTCATCTAAAGATTTGCCTTTTACCCATTCAGTAATTAAAGAGCTAGAAGCAATCGCAGAACCACAACCATAAGTTTTAAATTTTGCATCTTCAATAATGCCGCTGTCATTTACTTTGATTTGTAACTGCATAACATCACCACAAGCTGGCGCGCCCACCATGCCGGTGCCCACAGAATTATCTTTTTTGTCCATTGAACCAACATTGCGTGGATTTTCGTAATGATCGATAACTTTTTCACTGTATGCCATATTCTTTTCCTTTCCTAAATAAGTTGCTATCAGGCGGTCAAGCCGCTTTGAAAATTAGTGGGCAGCCCACTCAATAGTGTTTAAATCAATGCCTTCTTTGAACATATCCCAAAGTGGGGATAATTCGCGAAGTTTCGCTACTGCACCATGCATTAAATTAATGGTGTAATCAATTTCTTCTTCAGTGGTCCAACGACCAAGAGTGAAACGAATTGAGCTATGTGCTAATTCATCATTACGACCTAATGCACGTAATACATAAGATGGCTCTAAACTTGCAGACGTACAAGCAGAACCAGAAGATACTGCGATATCACGTAATGCCATCATTAACGACTCACCTTCAACATAGTTAAAGCTGATATTCAAATTATTTGCGACACGATGCTCCATTGAACCATTTACATAGGTTTCTTCAATGTCTTTAAGACCATTGTATAAACGATCGCGCAATGCTCGGATACGAGGAATTTCAGTATCCATTTCTTCTTTTGCAATACGATATGCTTCACCCATACCAACGATTTGGTGTACAGGTAATGTACCTGAACGCATACCACGTTCGTGACCACCACCATGGATAATTGCTTCTAAACGAACACGCGGTTTACGGCATACATATAATGCACCAATCCCTTTTGGTCCGTACAATTTGTGGCTAGACATTGACATTAAATCAACCTGTAATTCCGCGAGATTGATTTCGACTTTACCGACACTTTGTGTTGCATCTACATGGAAAATGGTTTTGTTTGCACGGCAAAGCTCACCAATTGCTTTAATATCTTGAATCACGCCAATCTCATTATTCACATGCATAATTGACACAACAATTGTGTCTGGGCGCAATGCTGCTTTAAATTTCTCAAGATCGATTAAACCATCTTCTTCTGGATCTAAATAGGTGACTTCAAAGCCTTCACGCTCTAACTGACGACAAGTATCCAATACGGCTTTGTGTTCAGTTTTGCAAGTAATAATGTGCTTACCTTTTGTTTGATAAAAGTGCGCTGCACCTTTAATTGCAAGGTTATCTGCTTCTGTTGCGCCAGAAGTAAACACGATCTCACGTGAGTCTGCGCCAATCAAATCCGCAATTTGATTACGTGCAATATCAACAGCTTCTTCAGCTTGCCAGCCAAATTTATGTGAACGAGATGCTGGATTACCGAATACACCATCAATGGTTAAATATTCCATCATTTTTTTAGCCACACGTTCATCAACTGGACATGTTGCTGCATAATCTAAATAAATTGGTAATTTCATTTTCACTCCTAAATAACTACCAAAAATGCCATCATTTTGACCGCACTTTGATCTACTTTCCTATTATTGGTTAACAACAACCAAATCATCAAAATCTTTGTGAGCTTTATGTTTTCCTGATTTTTTCTCCACAAGCTCTGCTAAAGTGATCTGATCTAAAAAATCAGTAATGCGATCACTTAAATCTTGCCATAAAGAATGAGTTAAACATTCAACCCCACCTTGACAATTTCCCTTTCCAAGGCATCTTGTGACATTAATGTTCTCATTTACGGCAGAGATCACCATACCGATAGAAATTTGATCTGCTGGTAACGCTAAACGATAGCCACCACCCGGACCACGAACGCTTTTTACTAATCCACCACGACGCAATTTTGCAAATAATTGCTCAAGATAAGAAAGTGAAATATTTTGACGTTCTGAGATATCCGCTAAACAAACTGGATCTGTCCCTGCGTGTAATGCGATATCTAAAATTGCGGTAACCGCGTATCGTCCTTTAGATGTAAGTTTCATAAAGCATCCCTATTAATCGTCGTTTGGATAGTTTACATATCTGACTATGATAGTCAATTTTAGTCTTTTTGCAGATTAAGGCGTTTTTCGACCGCACTTAACATTCCACGCAAGATATTTAATTCATTTTTTTCGAGAGAAGAACGGTTATAAAGCCGTCTTAACTTTTGTATAACACCTTGATTTTGAATAAAACCAAGTGATTGATATACCTGTTCCGTATGCGCAAAAAAATACTCCATTTCTTGCGCTGTCGGATAGATATTTTCTATTGTAGAAAGTGTACTTTCCGTTCTTTCTTTAGCTAAAAATGCCATCCGCATTTCATAACTCACTAACTGTACGGCCATCGCTAGATTTAGCGAGGAATATTCAGGGTTAGCGGGAATATTTAAATGATAATGACATTTAAGTAATTCTTCATTTGTGAGCCCAACACGCTCACGACCGAACACAATCGCTACTTGGCCTTGATGAACACAGACTTTCTCGGCACATTCTCTAGGTTCAATCAATGTACTCTGTAAATGACGCAATCTCGCACTGGTACCAATTACCAAAGAGCAATCTTCTATTGCTTGCTCAAAAGTATCGACAATTTGGGCATTTCGAACGAGGTCATCTGCGCCAGCGGCTAATGCAATAGATTGTTCATCCACCGATTTTGGTGATACTAAATAGAGATTGGATAATCCCATCGTTTTCATCGCACGTGCAGCAGAACCGATGTTCCCACTGTGTGATGTTTCAACCAAAATAATACGAATATTTTGTAACATTTTTATGCCCGACTTAAAGTTGTGGATATTCTACCATAATAACCGCCAAATATAGTCAAGAATTTTGAAAATATTTTAATTTTTTGTAAATTTTTTAACAAACAGGAGAAATAAGATGTTGACTGGTGGGCTGTGAGAGACTCGAACTCTCGACCGACGGATTAAGAGTCCGCTGCTCTACCAACTGAGCTAACAACCCAACCGGTTAAAAATGATTTGATAAATGGATGGTGGGTCGTGAAGGATTCGAACCTTCGACCAACGGATTAAAAGTCCGCTGCTCTACCGACTGAGCTAACGACCCATCTGGGAATTCTTCGAAATAAAAGTGGTGGGTCGTGAAGGATTCGAACCTTCGACCAACGGATTAAAAGTCCGCTGCTCTACCGACTGAGCTAACGACCCACATCATTTCGTAACAGGTGCGTATAATACCGATTTTATTTTCTGACGCAAGAAAAATCTGAAGAAATTGTGCTAATTGCGTGAATACTCGTCAATTTTTAAGAAAATTTTAGATAAAGAAAAACGGAGAGCATATTGCTCTCCGTTTTATAAGAATCAAGATTCTCTAAAAATTAGTATGCTAACACTGCACGACGGTTTTTAGAGTATGCTGCTTCATCGTGACCTAACACTGCAGGTTTTTCTTCACCGTAAGAAACAGTTGATACTTTACCAGCGTCAACACCTTTACCAGCTAAGAAACCTTTAACTGCGTCAGCACGACGTTGACCTAAAGCGATGTTGTACTCTGGAGTACCACGTTCGTCAGTGTTACCTTCAACAACAACTTTAGAAGCTGGAGTTGCATTTAAGTATGCAGCGTGAGCATCTAAGATTTGAACGTATTCACCTTCGATGTTGAATTTGTCGAAACCGAAGTAAACGGTGTTGTAACGTTGTTGAAGATCTTCAACAGAGTAACCACCGAAAGTTTGGCCGTTGTTGTTAGCACCGTTGCCTGCTGCATCGTTGTTTGATGAGCTACATGCTGCTAATGCAGCTACTGAACCAGCAACTAATAATGATTTAACAAATTTGTTCATTAGATTTCTCCTCAATGAGTTCTTTTATTTAGTCAAATATGGCGACCAAGCAGGAAATTTCACTTGGCCATTACTTCCTGGAAGGCTCGCCTTAAAGCGACCATCTGCAGAAACTAATTGTAACACCTTTCCTAACCCTTGTGTAGAGCTGTAAATAATCATGATACCGTTAGGAGAAATGCTTGGGCTTTCACCTAAGAAAGATGTACTTAATACTTCAGAGCTACCAGTTGTGAGATCTTGTTTCACCACGTTGTTATTACCGTTGATCATCACAAGTGTTTTACCATCACTACTGATTTGCGCACTACCGCGACCACCTACTGGTGACGCGCCACCACCGCTTGCGCTCATACGATAAACTTGTGGTGAACCGCTTCTATCTGAAGTAAAGAGAATTGAGCTACCATCTGGAGACCATGATGGTTCTGTATTATTACCCGCACCGCTAGTTAATTGAGTAGGTTTTCCTCCATTTGAGCTCATTACATAGATGTTTAATAAACCATCTTGTGAAGAAGCAAACGCAAGTTTAGAACCGTCTGGAGAAAATGCTGGCGCACCATTATGTCCAGGGAAAGAAGCAACCACTTTACGAGAACCTGAACCTAAGTCTTGTACAACAAGTTGTGATTTTTTGTTCTCAAAAGATACGTAAGCTAAACGTTTACCGTCTGGAGACCATGCTGGAGACATAATTGGTTGTGAGCTACGATTTACGATGAATTGATTGTAACCATCATAATCTGCTACACGAACTTCATAAGGTTGTGAGCCACCATTTTTTTGCACCACATAAGCGATACGCGTTCTGAAAGCACCACGAATACCGGTTAATTTTTCAAATACTTCATCACTCACAGTATGTGCACCATAGCGTAACCATTTATTTGTCACTGTATAGCTATTTTGTGCAAGCACCGCACCAGGTGTACCTGATGCGCCCACAGTATCAACTAACTGATAAGAAATGTTATAACCACTACCAGTTGAAGTCACTTGACCTACCACAACAGCATCAATACCTAAAGCAGTCCAAGCCTCTGGTTTCACTTCTGCTGCGGTTGTTGGTTGTTGTGGCATTTGACTTACTGGAATTGGATTAAATTTACCACTATTACGTAAGTCATCCGCAACAATTTGACCAATATTTTCAGGTGCAGAACCTGCGAAAGGAACAACTGCGATAGGACGAGCCCCATCAACCCCTTCATCAATCACAATTCGAACTTCATCTTCTGCCATTGCTGTGCTTGCAAATGCAAACATCACCACAAATAGCCCCATAACACGTTTGATCAATTTCATTTAATCACCTTATTTTAACGTTGTTATTTTTCTAAAACCGATTATCGAGCATTGATATCAAAATCGATAGCCGGCGCTTTATATTTCTCATACACTGCATCAGATGGTGCCGCTGGAACTTTTTTCGTTCTCGCCACCGCGCTTAATGCTGCGGTACAGATATCATCAGGTCCAGAAACTCGTTGGTAACCTAAAATAGTACCATCTCGACCGAGTTGAATTTTAATGCGGCAAACTTTACCGGCAAAACTTGGATCTTTTAAGAAGCGGCGTTGAATTTCACGCTTAATTACACCTGCATATTGGTCACCGACCTTGCCACCGTCTCCAGCCCCAAGTCCCGCACCACTACCTTGCGTACCGCCTTTATTCGCATTGCCACCTTTAGATGCGCTACCACCACCGATGTCACCACCGTTCATGAAATCATCTAAAGCTGCTTGATCCGCTTTACGTTTTGCTGCATCAGCTTTGGCTTTCGCATCAGCCTTCGCTTTAGCTTCTGCATCCGCTTTAGCTTTTGCTTCTGCCTTGGCTTTTGCTTCAGCCTCTGCTTTCGCTTTCGCCTTAGCATCTGCTTCTGCTTTAGCCTTGGCGTCTGCCTCAGCTTTTGCCTTCGCTTTTGCTTCAGCCTCTGCTTTCGCTTTCGCCTCAGCCTTGGCTTTAGCATCTGCTTCTGCTTTTTCTTTCGCTTTTTGAGCTTCAGCTTGTGCCTTCGCTTTCGCCTCTTCTTCAGCCTGTTTAGCGGCTGCCGCTAAACGTTTTGCCTCGGCTTCAGCTTTCAACTTCGCTGCCTCTGCAGCTTGTTTTGCTTTTGCTTCTTCAGCCTGTTTCTGTTTTTCTAACGCCTCTTGACGAGCAAGCTCTTGTTGCTGTTTTTGCTTTTGCTTTTCAATTTCTTGCTGCTTTTGTTTTTCAAGTTCTTTTTGACGTTGAATTTCCTGCTGACGCTTAATCTCTTCTTGTTTCGCAATTTCTTGCTGATTTGGTTCAGGTTCAGGCTCTGGTTTTTTCTCTTCAACTACAGGCTCTGGTTTCTTCTGTTTATCAGTTTGACCTTTTTTCTGTTGTTGAATACGTCCCCATTCCTGTGCTGCGCTGCCAGTATCGACCATCACAGCTCCCATGGCATCACCTTCACCTTCTCCACCACCCATTATTTCAACGGTTTGATAAAGAGAGCTCCAAATCAACAAACCAAACAATGCAAGGTGCATCGCAATAGAGATGACAAACTCATTTGCACGTTTTTTTCGTCGATTATTCTGCACGGTTTTACCTACTTATTCTTAAATTGGGTTGGTCATTAAACCCACAGACTTAATGCCGGCAAGATGTAGTAAATTCAGTGCTTTAATCACTTCTTCATAAGGTACATCTTTTGCTCCGCCCACTAAGAACATTGTGTTATTGTCTTTATCAAATTCTTGTTTTGATAATTGGGTTACCATTTCTTCGTTAAGGCCTTCTTGGCGTTGACCACCAATAGAAATCGAATACTGCCCAATACCTGCTACTTCTAAAATAACCGGTGTTTTATCTTCATTTGATACATTTTGACTTTGCACCGAATCAGGGAGTTCCACTTGAACGCTCTGACTGATAATCGGCGCGGTTGCCATAAAAATTAACACTAAAACTAAAAGAACATCGAGAAATGGCACGATGTTAATTTCAGATTTAATGTCTTTACGCTGACGACGAGCCATAATTTCCTCTAAAACTTC
Source organism: Haemophilus parainfluenzae (assembly GCF_014931275.1). Lineage (NCBI taxonomy): Bacteria > Pseudomonadati > Pseudomonadota > Gammaproteobacteria > Pasteurellales > Pasteurellaceae > Parahaemophilus > Parahaemophilus parainfluenzae. The sequence continues at coordinate 1,061,476 of NZ_CP063110.1, read as the reverse complement.
GCTAAAATCCACCGCACTTTTCGTTTTATTTATTAAGCGCGGTCAATTTTTCATTTATTTTTAATGGGGCGCTTTACCAAAAGCTTGACGATGTAAAATTGTGGTGAATTCATCAATGAAGTTACCATAATTTTGTTCAATCGCATTTACACGTAAGCTTAAGCGGTTATACGCCATTACAGCTGGAATCGCCGCAAACAAACCGATTGCTGTTGCAATCAAGGCTTCTGCGATACCTGGAGCAACCATTTGTAATGTTGCTTGTTTCGCACCACTTAATGCCATAAATGCGTGCATGATCCCCCAAACGGTACCAAATAAACCAATATATGGACTTACAGAAGCAACTGTTGCTAAGAAAGGTACACGACTTTCAAGAGATTCCACTTCACGATTCATCGCAAGGTTCATCGCACGAGTTGTGCCTTTGATGATTGCTTCTGGTGCATTCGCATTCACTTGTTTTAAGCGAGAGAATTCTTTAAAGCCGACAAAGAAAATTTGTTCGCTACCTGTTAATACTTCACGACGATTAGATAAACCATCATAAAGTTTATTTAAATCTTCACCAGACCAGAAACGATCTTCAAAAGTGTTCGCTTCTTTTAACGCGCTCGTCAAAATACGGCTACGTTGAATGATGATTGCCCAAGAAATAATTGAGAACGAAATTAAGATCACAATTACAAGTTGAACAACGATACTCGCTTTTAGAAAAAGATCTAAAAAGTTCAATTCTGCAGTCATTGCATACTCCGAAAAGTTATTTACTTTAAAAATGCCGCTTTTAATTCTTCAGGAATTGCGACAGGTTTCATTTTGCCTAGATCAACACAGGCTACCTTAACAGTAGCCTTTGATAACACCACCGTCTCACGAACTAACCGCTGTTCAAAGAGGATTGTCGCCCCTTTCACTGCCGTTATTTTAGTTTCGACAATAAGATAATCATCCAATTTTGCCGGAATACAATAGTCAATAGACATGGTTTTGACCACAAAAGCTAACTGTTGTTCCTGCAATAATGATTGTTGGGAAAAATTAAGCGTTCTTAAATATTCTGTTCTCGCTCGTTCAAAAAAATGTAAGTAACGTGCGTGATACACTACTCCGCCTGCATCCGTGTCCTCATAATACACACGAACCGGAAAGGTAAAACATTGGTTATTCAAAATAATGCTCAAATTATCAGCCATAACAAACCGCTTATTTTAGAACCTGTTCATAAGATGTGCAAGATCCAAATAATAATATTTGTCTATCGTTCTTATAATAACCAATGCTGAACAATGGCGATTATTGTGGTGAAATAACCAATAAATGGCAAGAAAACAAGCTGCCATATTGCCCGACGAATATCAAATCCAATGCCGTGGATCCATAAATTAATCAATCCCCAAAAGATTGCGAGAATCCAAGCAGGATGAGCAGTTCGAAGTGCGGTCGAAAATTGACTTAAATTTAAAAAGAAAGCCGCAGTTAAAAATAACGCTAAAATAAACGAAAGGGTTCGCAAGGAACCCTTATTACTTAATTGATAGAGTGAATTAATCATCATTACTCGTCAAATTTACCTGACTTTTCTTTGCCAATGGTCAATTTAGCACTCACCATAACTGCAGCCAACACACCCACTACCCAAATTACGTATAACATATTGTTTCTCCTTAGTATAATGAGTTTTTGTTGTCTTCAACAAAGCTTTCATCCAAGCGACCAAACATTTTGTAGTATGCCCAAATGGTGTAAAGCAATGAGATGGTAACAAATACTAGTGCCAAGTAGAACATTAAGGTTAATGTTAATTCACTTGACGTTGCATCCCACATTAACAAGCTTTGTTCTGGATGAGTACTTGAAGGCATTACAAATGGGAACATTGATACTGCCGCAGTGATAATTACACCAGCCATTGTTAATACTGAGAATAAGAACGCGAAACCACAACGATTTGCTTTAGATGCAACCACATTCAATAATGCACCAACTACTGCTAATGCTGGGAATGCCCATAAAGCTGGATTTTCATTGAAGTTTTTAAACCATGCACCTGCTTCAACTGCCACTTGTTTACCTGAAGCTGGCGCTGATGCAGCAAAGTGATCCACTGCGCTAGTCACAACATAACCATCTTTGAAAGAAAGCCACACACCTGCAAGTACAAAAGTAATTAATGTCACTAATGCACCGATTTGTGTAATTGCTCTTGCACGATCACGCAATGCTGCAGTGGTTTTCATTTGTAACCAGTTCGCACCGTGAGTCACTAGCATTGCAAGGCTTAACACACCGCAAAGTAATGCGAATGGATTTAATAATGCAAAGAAAGAACCTGTGTAAGTAGCTTGTGAAAGCTCATTTAATTCGAATGGTACACCTTGTAATAAATTACCAAATGCTACACCGAATACTAATGCAGGTACAAAACCACCCGCAAACAAGCCCCAATCCCACACAGCACGCCATGTTGGATTATCAATTTTCGCACGATATTCAAAACCAATTGGACGGAAAAATAACGCGGCTAACACGAGGAATAAGGCAATATAGAAGCCTGAAAACGCCACAGAGTAAACAATCGGCCATGCCGCAAAGATTGCACCACCAGCGGTTAATAACCAAACTTGGTTACCATCCCAGTGTGGAGCAATAGAGTTAATCATAATTCGTTTTTCTACTTCTTTCTTACCTGCTACTGGTAAAAGTGCGGTCACGCCCATATCGAATCCATCTGTTACAGCGAAACCGATAAGCAATACAACAACTAGCACCCACCAAATAATACGTAGAATTTCATAATCAAGCATAATCCATCTCCTGCTTATTTAGATGATTGCTCAAAATAGTATTTGCCGGTTTTCAATGCACTTGGACCTAAACGTGCATATTTAAACATCAAATACATTTCTGCAATAATGAAGAAGAAGTAAAGTACACAAATTAAACCGATAGAGAACCATAAGTCACCTACACTCAAGTTAGAGGCAGATACACCTACCGGTAATACTTCATAAATCGCCCATGGTTGACGACCAAATTCAGCTAAGAACCAACCAAATTCAATCGCTAAGATTGGCAATGGGATACCCCAAAGCAATGCTTTAAGTAATAAGCGAGAAGAAGTCACTTTATTACGTAAATTTTGAACAAATGCACCAAAGGTCAGTAAAATAATTAAACCGCCTGCTGCTAACATACCACGGAACGCCCAGAAGTTAGGACCTACGTTTGGAATAGTATCACGTGCTGCTTGTTTAATTTGTTCATCCGTTGCATCTACAACTTTATCTGTGTAACGTTTTAATAATAAACCGAAACCTAAATCACCTTTGACTTCATCAAATTTTGCTTTAGTTTCTGGATTTACTTGGCCTGCTGATTTTTTCTCTGCTTTTAATTGTGTGAATAAATCATAAGCAACCATACCGTTACGAACACGACCTTCATTTTTTGCTTGAATTTCTTTCAAACCAACGATTTCAGTGTCTAAAGAACGCGTTGCAATTAAACCACCTAAATATGGGATTTCAATCGCAAAATCATTTTTCATTTCTGCAGTATTTGGAATTGCCACTGGGTGGAATGGGGCTGGTGCAGGATGAGTTTCAAACTCAGCTTCCATTGCAGCTAATTTCACAGGTTGTGCTTTACCGATGTCGTAACCTGATTCATCACCCATAATTAATACTGCTGATGCCGCGATAAAGCCAAAGGTTGCTGCTACAGAGAATGAACGTTTAGCAAAACCAATATCACGGCCTTTTAATAAATAAAATGCACTAATACCTAATACAAACATAGCACCAGTTGAATAACCTGCTGTTAATGTGTGTAAGAATTTACTTTGCGCAACTGTATTTAACCAAAGATCTAAGAAGCTGGTCATTTCCATACGAACGGTTTCAAAGTTAAACTCTGCCGCTACCGGATGTTGCATCCAACCATTCGCGACTAAAATCCACATCGCAGAAAGGTTTGAACCAAAGGCTACGCAGTAAGTTGCGAGTAAGTGTTTACCTTTAGTTAAACGATCCCAACCAAAGAAGAATAGACCCACGAAAGTGGACTCTAAGAAGAACGCAAGTAATGCTTCGATTGCTAATGGCGCACCGAAAATATCACCTACATAGTGAGAATAATAAGACCAGTTTGTCCCGAATTGGAACTCCATGATAATACCGGTCGTCACCCCTAGAGCAAAGTTAATACCAAATAACTTACCCCAGAATTTTGTCATATCTTTATATACTTCTTTGCCCGTTTTAACATAAATGGTTTCCATGATCACAAGAACGAAAGATAAACCTAATGTTAATGGTACAAAAATGAAGTGATATAACGCAGTTAATGCAAACTGCAAGCGTGAGAGATCAACAACGTCTAACATCTCAACTCCTTGTATAAATCTACAAGATTTTCACTTTATGATTACCCAGGATAACCCCAAATAACCACCCCAAACTACTCAACAGAAATTGTTAAGAAATATTGAATTATTTACGTAATAATTGCCTTTTCTATTCTCAAAACAGAATACAGTAACCGATTACAGTATAAATATTCAAAAATTTGCCATATTCTACTACTATTTATGAGGATAAAAAACAGAAAAAACCGTTATCTTGATCACATTTTTTGATATAAGTTACAAAATACCCTATTTTGCATAACAATGACAAAATTGATCCACATCAAATTCTGTATTTTTTGCTCAAAATGGAAAAATTTATCTATCACAAGGAAACTTTATTTAAAAAAAATGGACAAAATAATCACTAGACAGGGCTGCAAGATTTTGCTATTTTTTAGCCTAATAATATTTGGAAAGATTTGTAGGGATTTACAATGAAAAAAATTTGCGTAATTTTGACCGCACTTTTCGGTTCTATGGCATTATCTGCTACCGCAGCACCTCTTACAGAAAACAAAGCTGCTCTTCCACAACAATGTACACAGTTATTTAAAGAAACAGAAAATTTGATTGCTCAAGCAGAAAAACAGCCTGGCACTCATACTCAAGTAGGTAAAATCAAAAGTAAACTTAATCAAAGCAAACAGCAAATTCTCGAGATGGAATTAGCGACTCAACAAAAAAGCTGTGATGTGGGTTTAGCAAGATTAAATAGCATGAAGAGCTATACTGAAGGAACTAACTAAGCAGGTTTCAAAAAGAAAGGACATATTGATATCAATATGTCCTTTTTTCTATCTCTTATTCTGACGGCTTCTGAAGTCCGAAGTGTCGATAAGTTAACGAGGTCGCAATTCGGCCTCGAGGCGTACGCTGTAAAAATCCTTGTTGAATCAAGTAAGGTTCTAAAACATCCTCGATAGTGTCTCGTTCTTCACCTATTGCTGCAGCCAAGTTATCTAACCCAACTGGTCCACCATCAAAACGTTCAATCACTGCGGTAAGCAATTTTCTATCTAAGTAATCAAAGCCCGCATCATCTACATCTAACATTGAAAGCGCTTGCTTCGCAATGTCTGCCGATATAATGCCATCATTACGCACATCAGCAAAATCTCGAACGCGACGCAATAAACGGTTTGCAATGCGAGGTGTGCCACGTGAACGACGAGCCACTTCAAAAGCGGCTTTATCTTCTAATTCTAGATTTAAGCAAGAGGCACTTCTTGTCACAATAGAAGTTAAATCTTCAACGGAATAAAATTCTAAACGCTGAACAATACCAAAACGATCACGTAGTGGCGAAGTTAACGAACCCGCTCGAGTTGTTGCACCAATTAATGTGAAAGGTGGTAAATCCAATTTAATTGAACGTGCCGCTGGCCCTTCTCCGATCATAATATCTAGCTGATAATCTTCCATTGCTGGATAAAGCACTTCTTCAATCGCAGGAGAAAGACGGTGAATTTCATCAATAAACAACACATCATGGGGTTCAAGATTTGTCAGCATTGCTGCCAAATCGCCGGCTTTTTCAAGCACAGGCCCTGATGTTGTGCGAATATTCACGCCCATTTCATTTGCCACAATATTAGCTAGCGTTGTTTTTCCTAAACCTGGAGGGCCGAAGATCAAAAGATGATCTAAGGCATCTTGACGCAATTTCGCCGCCTTAATGAAAATATCCATTTGCTCTCGCACTTGTGGCTGTCCCACATAGTCTGCTAAAAGCTTTGGACGAATCGCACGATCGATGACATCTTCATCCATCTTTGCCTGACTGCTAATAATTCTATCTGCTTCGATCATATCTGTTTAATCTTTATAATGCGGCTTTTAAGGCTTCGCGAATTAATTGCTCACTGCTCAAGTCAGTTTTAGCTACTTTTTTCACCATTTTTTCAGCGTCGGTTGGTTTATAACCTAACGCAACCAATGCAGCAACCGCTTCATCAGCTGAGCTCTCCACTTGACGTAATTCTGAAGTTGAAGGAATATGCTTGCTCTCCACAAAGAAATCACTTTGGCGAACATCTTTAAACTTCCCTTTTAACTCTACCAATAAGCGTTCAGCCGTTTTCTTGCCCACACCAGGAATTTTAACTAATTTCGACAGTTCTTCTCGTTCAATAGCGTAAGCAAACTGCTCTACTGACATTGCAGATAAAATTGCGAGTGCCAATTTAGGACCAACACCATTAGTTTTAATTAATTCACGGAATAAAGTGCGGTCAGTTTTTTGGGCAAATCCAAAAAGAAGATGAGCATCTTCACGCACAACAAGATGGGTAAATAAAGTAGTTTCTTTCCCAATTTCAGGTAAGTCATAAAAACTGGTCATCGGTAACAATAATTCGTAACCGACACCTTGTACATCAAGCAAAATTTCAGGTGGTTGTTTTTCTAATAAGATGCCTTTTAAACGACCGATCATAAGATTTCCATGTAAAAAAATTTTGCATAGAATAAAATAAAACTGGATATTAATCCAGTTAAATTTTTAATCTAAATCGACCTCGGCTGTACCTTGTTTTTAAAAGTGCGGTCATTTTTTCGTGTGTTTCTGTGGTTTTGACCGAGCCTGCAATATGCAAGGAATGTTGAATGGTATGAGCATGAGTGATCGCAATGGCTAAAGCATCTGCCGCATCAGCTTGTGGTTTATCTGAAAGCTTCAAAATTCGTGTCACCATGTCTTGAACTTGAACTTTATCTGCAGAACCAATCCCAACGACAGTCTGTTTCACCAAACGAGCGGCATATTCAAATACCGGTAAATCATGGTTCACGGCTGCCACAATCGCCGTACCACGTGCTTGCCCCAGTTTTAAAGCTGAATCCGCATTTTTAGCCATAAACACTTGTTCAATGGCAAACATATCGGGCTGGAATTGTGTGATGATTTCTGTTACGCCAGCATAAATTCGTTTTAAGCGTGTAGGTAAATCCTCTACCTGCGTGCGGATTGCTCCACTACCGAGATATTCTAAATGCCGACCATTTTGTCTAATCACACCATAGCCTGTTACACGAGAACCTGGGTCAATGCCTAAAATAATACTCATAAATTCTCAAAAATAAACGGCCGGTCAATGCCGGCCGTTTTTAGCGTTAATTATTGGTTTGCTTTTGCAGTTGCTTTTGCATCTACATCACAGTTTTTCACAACAATTTTGTCTGCTTTTTTGCCTTTGATTAAAAGATTTACTGGCACAACAGAATCAAATTTATCTAAAGTTAAACCACTATCTACGTTCCAAACATATTTGCCTGAAGTAAATGAGGTGAAGTCTTTTTGAGCTGCATCACGAGCAAAATCTTTCGCGATAACTTTGTTACCCACCATCACCATTGCTGCTGTTGGCTCTTGGTTTTCGAATTGATAAACTGCAGTTACAGTTTTCTTGTTACAAGTATAAACTACCGTTTTATCCGTTACAGTAGGGGTGGCCATTTGTTCCGCTTTGTTTTCCATTTTTGGTGCATCGCTTGCACACGCAGATAAAACAACAAGAGCGGCCATTGCTGGTAATACTTTAGCAAATTTCATTATAAATCTCCTTAAAATTACAGCTGAGCTGCAACTTCATCACTAATTTCACCGTTATGATATACGTTTTGTACATCGTCACAGTCTTCTAACATGTCAATTAAACGCAACAATTTAGGCGCAGTTTCAAGATCAAGATCAACTGTTGTTGATGGAATCATTGTCACTTCTGCGTTATCAATTTTAAATCCTGCTGCTTCGATTGCATCGCGCACAGAACCTAAATCTTCCCACGCGGTATAGATTTCGAATGAACCATCATCTTGCGGTTGAACATCATCCGCACCGGCTTCAATTGCCGCCTCCATTAACGCATCTTCTTCACCTTGGCTAATTAAAATCAAGCCTTTTTTGCTGAATAAGTAGCCCACTGAACCTTCAGTCCCTAAGTTACCACCACATTTAGTGAAACTTGGGCGAACCTGTGAGATGGTTCGGTTTGCGTTGTCACTTAGACACTCAACCATCACAGCAGTTCCACCCGGACCATAACCTTCGTAAATTCTTGTTTCCATATTGGTGTCATCACCACCGCCCACACCGCGTTCAATCGCACGGTTGATGGTGTCGCGAGTCATGTTGCTCGATAAGGCTTTATCTACTGCCGCACGTAAACGCGGGTTTGCACTGACATCACCGCCACCAATTTTTGCAGCAGTCACTAATTCACGAATTAATTTTGTAAAAATTTTACCGCGTTGCGCATCTTGTGCTGCTTTACGGTGTTTAATATTTGCCCACTTACTATGGCCTGCCATGTTGTTTTCCTTCTTATCTTAAAAACGTTTTTAAATGAAATCCTCTTCTATAGAGGAAAGCCGTTCATCAAATATTTTTTGATGACCTCGGCATTATTCGGCGATTTTGTCATTTGGATCGCATATTCTGGTGAAACCCATTGATACGCCAAATGCTCACTTAATATCGGTTCAAATTCCTGCTCAACTGCCAATAAAAACCAATGTTCATGGCAGTGAGTCACATTCGGTGCGTATTTATAGCGGAAATGCGGAAAAATTTCAAATTCTATACTCTCTTTACAATCAAAAAGTGCGGTCGAATTTTCTTCTATTTTTAATCCTACTTCTTCCCAAACTTCTCGAATTGCTGTTTCTCTTGGTGTTTCATTGGTTTCCAGTGTCCCCGTAACGGATTGCCAAAAAGTGGAATCATCTTGGCGTTGAAGCATAAGAACACGATGCGTGCTTTCCGCATAAATTACCACGAGAACTGATTGATTATTTTTATATTTCAAGCTCGTCATCTACATAATTGAGAATGGGCAGCATCATACCTTTTCTACTAAAAACTTTCAAAAAAATTACCGCACTTTAAAACTAAAGTGCGGTAATTATCTCAATTATTTTAGTTTAACCAGCCAGCTTGTTGGGCGATAAACAAGCCTGCAAAGGCTGTTAAGTAGAATAAACCGATAAGGGATAACCACAATAATCCGCCTTTTACACTGTGTTTCGCGTGCTTAGTCAGAGATAAATTCAACCAAGCAAAGATTGGTGCAGAAACAAATGAAGCAATCATCGCGAATTTCAGCATTGGGCCTACTGCATTATTAAAGTAGAAAATAATCGCTAAACCAGATAACGCCGCAAAAATCATACCGATATTAAGAATTCTCACAGAGCTTTCTTGTTTACCAAATAAGATACGCAAAGATTCAACGTTGGTACGAGAGTAACCATCAATTACTGTAATTGTTGTACCAAACATACACATGAACGCAATGACTGCAATTAATAAGCGAGACCATTCACCGATAGTACTTGCATACATATTGATAAGTTGTGCAATATATTTTCCGCCAACCATCTCGACGGTTTCAGGAGAACCATATTGTACCAATGCACCAAGCGCTAAGAATACGACAGCTAAAATTGCTGTGCCGATATAACCCACGTTGAAGTCAAATAAACCGTCTTCATAAGATACTTTCGTTAGACGACGTTTTGCCACCACCCACATAGAGTTAACAGCAGAAATTTCAATTGGTGCAGGCATCCAGCCCATTAAGGCCACTAAAAACGCTAATTTACTTAATTCCCATGGAGAAGGCGCTACAAAATCAGGTGTGGCTACGCCATTGATACCATTACGCATAAAAGCAATCACGACAGCGCTCACGGTGGTTACCGTTAAAGCAATCATGATGATTTTCGATAAACTATCTAATAAACGATATTTACCCAACAATAAAATGCCGGTTGTCACAAGAATCACTAATGAGCTTAATACTGGCATTGGTAGAGGAATTGGCGTAATGAACGTTAAAATTGCGGCCGTTAATAACCCTACTGCCGCAGTATTAATCACAGTCGCAAAAACGTTTAAAGCAAGGAATAACCAAAGATAGAATTTCCCTTTTTGACGGTAACCTTCTAACAAGGTATTACCCGTATCTAAGGTGTATTGAACACCGAAACGGAAGAAAGGATATTTGAATAAATTAGCAAGAATAACAATGCTCACTAATTCCCAACCATAGATCGCACCCGCTTGGGTGGATGCAATAATGTGTGAACCACCAACAGCTGCTGATGCCATCACGATTCCAGGACCTAAGGCAGAGAATTTACTCGCCCACGTTGATTTTTCTACTGGAGTTGAAACTTCACTCATAAAATGTTCTCTTATAAATTAATCATAAATCGAAAAAGGCCTTATTTATAATAGAATTTTATCCTTGAGTAAAGTAAATAAAGTTCCATTTAAAGAAGAATAAAAGTGTAAAAATCTAATTATTTTTAAATTTCAGGATATAATTTCAAAACAAATAAAACCACATCATATTCATACCAAAAAAAGTGATGTATTTAAGTGAATAAAATTTTTTCAATAAAAAGAAAGTGCGGTCAAAATCAGTTGAATTTTTGACCGCACTTATATCGTATTAGCTCATACTAGATACTAAAAACTAGAATAGTCATGAGAAACAAGTCCCCTCTACTCTGACACTTTTGAAGTTTGAGTAAAATATTTATTTACACTTGGTCGATAGAGAATTAATCCAAACACAATTAAGCGAACGACTGAGCCAATAAATAAAGTTGAGTCAAGATCGTAGCTAATCCAGCTCCACACAATATATAAAAGAGCTGATATTATAAATAAGATCCGACCACTATTTTGCCCTTCAAGCAATTTAATACCTGTAAGAAAAATTAATACACCCAGAACAAAATTTATTAGGTATAGTCTCAAAATCTGATCGAAACTTAAACTAAATGTTTCTTCAAATAATGAAAAAAGTAGGGAAAAGCAATCACTAGCTCCCCCCAGTATGTATAACCAAGCAATCACACTTACAGATATTGGGCGTTCCATTTTATACCTTGCAATAACACCTATAACTTAATAAACCAAAAAATCGACCGTAAAACTACGGTCGATTTTAAAAACAGAAACTACTCAGCTTTAGTCACTGCAATACTCAACTCAGCTAATGCCTGTGGATTCGCAAAACTTGGCGCTTCAGTCATTAAACAAGCTGCGGCTGTTGTTTTCGGGAATGCAATCACATCACGGATATTTTCAGTGCCTGTTAAAAGCATGGTTAAACGGTCTAAACCAAATGCTAAACCAGCATGTGGCGGTGTACCGAATTTTAATGCATCTAACAAGAAACCGAATTTTTCGCGTTGTTCTTGTTCGTTGATACCAAGAATGCGGAATACCGTTTGTTGCATTTTTGGATCGAAAATACGCACAGAACCACCACCTACTTCATAGCCGTTGATCACCATATCGTAAGCATTTGCTACCGCACTTGTTGGATCGGCTTCTAATTGCTCTGGGCTGAAATCTTTTGGTGAAGTGAATGGGTGATGCATTGCAGCAAGATTACCTTCATCGTCACGTTCAAACATAGGGAAATCAATTACCCAAAGCGGTTGCCATTCATCTAAACGAGTTAAACCAAGATCACGACCTAATTTCAAACGTAACGCACCCATTGCATCCGTCGTGGTTTGCCATTTATCTGCACCGAAGAATAAGATATCGCCAGTTTGAGCTTTCACGCGTTCAGCTAACGCTTTCCATACCTCTTCATTTAAGAATTTCGCAATCGGGCTTTGTACGCCTTCAAGACCAGCATTAATGTCATTTACTTTCGCCCAAGCCAAACCTTTTGCACCGTAAATACCAACAAATTGTGTGTATTCATCAATTTGTTTACGAGTGATTTCAGTACCATTTGGTACACGAATGACTGCCACACGACCGTTTGGATTATTTGCAGGCTCATTAAATACTTTAAATTCAACATCTTTAACGATATCTGCCACATCAACTAATTCAAGCGGGTTACGCAAATCTGGTTTATCTGAACCAAAACGAGTCATCGCTTCTTGCCAGGTCATTTGTGGGAATTTACCTAAATTCACACCAATGATGTTTTGCCATAAACCGTGTACCATGCGTTCCATGATCTCACGTACTTCTGGCGCAGTTAAGAAAGAAGTTTCCACATCGATTTGGGTAAATTCAGGCTGACGGTCTGCACGTAAGTCTTCATCACGGAAACATTTTACGATTTGATAATAACGATCAAAACCAGACATCATGAGAAGCTGTTTGAAAAGCTGTGGTGATTGCGGTAATGCATAGAATTTGCCTTTATGTACACGGCTTGGCACTAAATAGTCACGCGCACCTTCTGGCGTTGCTTTAGTAAGCATTGGGGTTTCAATATCAAGGAAACCATTGTCATCCATAAAGCGACGCACAAAGCTGGTGATTTTTGCACGGGTTTTCAAACGTTGTGCCATTTCTGGACGACGTAAATCTAAATAACGATATTTTAAACGTTGTTCTTCGGTGTTATTTTGGTTGAAGTCTAATGGTAAAACGTCAGAAGCGTTGTAGATGCGTAATTCTTTCGCTAATACTTCCACTTCGCCTGTCGCCATATTTTTATTAATTTGATTGTCTGGACGCGCGATCACTTCACCTTTAATTTGAATACAAAATTCATTACGTAAGCCTGAAGCTGCGGTTAACGCTTCTTGATATTTCGGGTCAAAACAAACTTGTACGACACCATCACGATCACGCATATCAATAAAAATTAAACCACCTAAATCGCGACGACGGTGAACCCAACCGCTTAATGTTACTTCTTGTCCAATATGGTTGCGGTTTAATGCACCGCAATAATGTGTACGCATCATTTCTATATTCCTTTCATTTTTCTAAAAATGGATAATTAACGCGTTGATTATACGGAAAAAGACATGCCTTTTAAATTGAAAAGCGAAATTTATTTGATCCTTTAAAAACTTTCACTAAAATGACCGCAGTTTTTTGCATTTTATCTAAATAAATGCCCTCTCAATACAACAACAGAATTTAATCATGATGAAAGATACGATTTTTGCAGCCCCGATCGAAAAACTGGGCGATTTTACTTTTGATGAAAGTGTGGCGGAAGTTTTCCCCGATATGATTCAACGCTCGATTCCGGGCTACTCCAACATTATCACGGCGATTGGTATGTTGGCTGAACGTTTTGTGACTGCTGACAGCCAAGTCTATGATTTAGGCTGTTCACGCGGTGCGGCAGCTCTTTCTATGCGACGTAATATTAAACAACCGAATGTGAAAATTATCGGTGTCGATAATTCTTTACCAATGGTGGAACGCTGCCGTCAGCACGTTGCGGCTTATCATAGTGATGTGCCCGTAGAAATTCTTTGCGATGATATTCGGCAAATTGAAATTAAGAACGCCTCAATGGTAGTGCTCAACTTCACATTGCAATTTTTACCACCAGAAGATCGTGTAGCCTTGCTCACCAAAATCTACCAAGGTTTAAGCCCAAATGGTGTATTAGTGCTCTCTGAAAAATTCCGTTTTGAAGATGAAAAAGTGAATGAGTTGCTTATTGACCTCCACCACCAATTCAAACGTGCTAACGGTTACAGTGAGCTTGAAGTGAGCCAAAAACGCACCGCACTTGAAAATGTAATGCGTACTGACTCGATTGACATCCACAAAGAGCGGTTAAAAAACATCGGATTTTCACACGTCGAATTATGGTTCCAATGTTTTAATTTTGGCTCGATGATCGCGGTAAAATAATCATAACCCAATCAATCATCTAAAAAATAAGGGCGTATCAAATACGCCCTTATTTGTCACCAATGCTTTATAGCCCTTTTAAATCCTTATCTAATAAACGAGCTAGCAACAAAATACCGTCTTTAAAGCGATATTCTGCATATTCTGCTTGTGCATAATATTCACCTTTTCCTTCTGCAAAGAAATAATCTTGGCTTGGTAATTTAGGAAGCCAACTACCATTATAACGAATTGGCAAATAAACATTTGGTGTGCAATGTTTAAAATCTGTTGGTATTTCTGATTGCGCCTCACAAAATGTCGCAACATGATTTTTATCAAGATGAACAAGGAGATAAGCTTTGTTTCCCGAAGGACTTGATTCATCTATACCTGTGGTTTCAGTGGTTTCATTAGATTCAAGAGTATCAATAGATTCATTGCTTTCAAGGGATTCATTCGATTCAGGTAAAACCTGACTTTGCTGAAACTCAGATAAAATAGCGTAATTCAATATCATATAATCGCCTTGCATCAATGAACGAGGATCCACAGGGGCGATTTTTAAAACAATAGGCTTACCGGTAGCCAGCACATCTTCAAATTGCTGCACTTTATAGTTCACCGCCCCCAATAATGCAATCACAAAGACGCCAACAAGCCAAATCGGTGCTTTAAAAACAGAATGGTTTTCGACCGCACTTTGTGAAGGCGCTTTATAACGTGCATGCAAGAATAAAGTAACAATCGCAAAAATAACGGCAAAGCTTACTAGCAATACCCCTTTATAGAGTAATGGGATGCTCAATTGGTAATAGAACCCACCTAAATAAACAACAAAGGCAAATACCAAAAGACCGAAGAACGCACGGCTGTCCGTCCAATAAACAAGCAATAATAACGCTGTTAAATATAAAATGACGGGTATCCCAACAAAGCCTAATGCAAACAAGGTTAATACTAATAAAATTAACACTGCTTCTGTGTGTTTGGATTCACTATGCTTATTCATTAGTACATAGACAATTAATGGTAATGCACAGATAAGCAGATATAAGATATGGCTAACATCAAACTGGAAGTGTGACCAAAATTGTCCACTTAAAACTTGCAACACATTATCAAGACTCATCGCGTCTGCTGGCATGACATCACTTGAAACATCTGTATCAATAAGGCCATAATCTACCCAAGGAATCGTCATATACGACGGCACAGAGATCCATAGAGAGAATAATACTGTTCCCCAGGCAATAGGCTTTAAATGAATTCGCGCTGATTGATGAGGTCGCATGACCCAATAAAAGAGTACAATCGAACTCAAGAGCTGGATTTTATTAAACCATCTGTTATTAAACCATATGTTAAACCATGCGTTATTCAAGCTGTAATTATGGAAATATAGATTATAGGAAATTTGCCAAAAAACGAGAAGCTGGGTAACCAGTAGAATCCTCACTAAAGAATTCGGCATCAATTTGTAGCTAACAATAATAATGACTGAAAAAATCAGTGTGGAAATAAAGATACCGAGATTTGAATCTTTGCTAAATTCATTTCCTAATAAAAGAAAAAAATCATCAAATTTAACAAGCAAATAGAATCCTAAAAAACTGTTTGCGATTAGAAAAAATAAACCTGCTAAAATTGTAGTGTATTCATTTTTATCTTTATTTAAAGTAATCAACCAAGCTATACCAAATAAAAGAATACCAACGATGAATGCACTAGACTCATCTAAACCTAAAAATAAAAATAACCAAACACCTATCGTCACTAGTGCTATCAATAAAGCTATCATCCATAGTATTGAAATCGCCCAATGGGATTTCTTATTATTTGGATATTCTTGTTTATAGCGTTTCACTAACCACTTGATTGCCATGACTGTGAAAATAAAGCCAATCAATCCTAAAACCACCCCCTCTTCTACACCACGAATCAAAAGAGATGCACCACGAATCAAAAGAGATGCCAAAAAGCAATAAGCGCCAAGCAAGGCTATGACTGAAATAATTAAATTAATAAAATCAAAGCGATATTTGTGATATACATAAAGTGCGATTAAGGCAGGAATAGCAATTAGCAAAGAACTGAGTGATGAACGACCAAGCTCACCCCAAGCATAAGCATAAAAGTACACATCATAAATTACTATTAAACCGAATAAACTGACAAAAGTCAGTACTAGAAATACTTTAGGTAAAATGCGCCAATGTTGATCATGAAAAGTTTTACTGAATAATTCCGATATCACAAGTAATCCAGCATTAATCAACACGGCATAACACATTGAGTTATGCGAGTTTTGTTCATTAAATAAATAAAACGCAACATTGGCGGTGGCGGCAAATAATAATGCAGAGGCCACATTCGGAAATAATAATAAAAATGGAAGTTGGCAGAGTGTCCAAACTGCAAATAACTGCCATACATCAGCCCCCGTTTGATAGGTTTGGCCGACTAAGGCAAATAAACCGCCAATCAAGACTGAAACAACAAAAAAGATACTATATGTCTTCCACTTTAATTTTTCTGTGGCTTGTCGACGACTCTCTCGAATAAAGCAATAAATACCTAATACTACTATCACCACAAGCAATGTTTGTAAGCCATAAATTTTGGCTAAATCAGAAAAATAATCTAAATTAGCTGCAATTAACGTAATTACTCCACTCGTTAAAAATCCCACAGTTAATAATAAAAACAGTAAATTTAAATAACGTTGCCAAGAAAGATTAAAAAGGCCTGTTGTATTCATTCATTTTTTCCTTTTTATAAAAAGATCCTCATTATCTTAGCATAATAGTAAGGTAAATAAATAACTTAAAAAAATGCAATGTGATTTCCCCGAGTTTCGAAGATTAATTCGCGCCACATTGCATTTTATGGTAGAATTTTTAGCCTGAAGATATACAGGGGATAACAAAATGCAAATTTTACACACAATGCTTCGAGTAGGTGATTTAGACCGCTCTATTAAATTTTATCAAGATGTTTTAGGTATGCGTTTATTGCGTACGAGTGAAAACCCAGAATATAAATATACGCTTGCATTTTTAGGTTACGAAGATGGCGAAAGCGCTGCAGAAATTGAATTAACATACAACTGGGGCGTAGATAAATATGAACAGGGTACTGCGTATGGACATATTGCTATCGGCGTTGATGATATTTATGCTATTTGTGAAGCAGTTCGTGCAAGTGGTGGTAAAGTGACTCGCGAACCAGGCCCTGTTAAAGGTGGTACAACCGTTATTGCTTTCGTTGAAGATCCAGATGGCTATAAAATTGAATTTATCGAAAATAAAAGCTCAAAATCTGGTCTAGGCAATTAATTAAAAGTGCGGTTGATTTTTTCGCTCTTTTATAACGCAGGGTTACCTGCGTTATTTATTTTAAAGGATACAATATGTCCAATTCTCAAGAAATTCCTTATCACCACCAATTAAAAAATCGTTTTCGCGGCTACTTTCCTGTCATTATTGATGTGGAAACAGCGGGATTCGATGCAAAAAAAGATGCGCTTTTAGAGCTTGCAGCAATCACCTTAAAAATGGATGAGAATGGCAATTTACAACCTGATCAAAAATGCCATTTTCATATTGAACCATTTGAGGGGGCGAATATTAATCCGGAATCACTCAAATTTAATGGGATTGATATTCACAATCCATTGCGTGGTGCCGTATCTGAATTAGATGCGATCACGGGATTATTCCAAATGGTGCGTCGTGGACAAAAAAATGCGGAATGTCAGCGTTCTATCATCGTGGCACATAATGCGGCTTTTGACCAAAGCTTTGTCATGGCTGCGGCAGAACGTACGGGTGTAAAACGCAATCCATTCCACCCTTTTGGGATGTTTGATACGGCAACGCTTGCCGGTTTTATGTTTGGGCAAACGGTACTCGTCAAAGCGTGCCAAGCGGCAAAAATTCCTTTTGATGGCAAACAAGCACACTCTGCGCTATATGATACTGAACGTACCGCAGAATTATTTTGCTATATGGTGAATCATTTAAAAGATCTCGGGGGATTCCCGCATATTGCTCAAACAGATGAAGCGGAAAAAACAGATGAAAATCAGACCGCACTTTAATTTTTAAAATTTTTTAGAAAAAAAACTTGCAATCATTTCTGGTTTACCGTATTTTAAAAAGTAATTCAATTTAGTTATCTAAATAAGAGAGTTTCCAATGAACTTTATCCTTCGTCACCATCATCGCCATTCAACTGAATAATCTTTCAGGCTGTTGGCGTGCTTGGAAGATTTCTTCCGAGCTGACAAGATAAAGATCAAAAAAATCTTACCCCTCGGAAGGCAACTTTCGAGGGGTTTTTGTTTTATTATTAATTTACAGGAGTTTATTACTATGCGACATTTAACCTTAAATCAATTTTCTTTTATGCGACCTTTTTCTTTTAATTAATCAATAAGGAACAACAATATGTTATCGAATCCCGTTGTTATTTCAATTGTCGTGCTACTGGCGTTAAGCTTGCTGCGCGTAAACGTGGTTATCGCACTGGTGATTTCCGCTCTGACTGCAGGCTTGTGTGGTGACTTAGGTTTAGGAAAAACCATTGAAGCCTTTACAGGTGGTTTAGGTGGTGGAGCTGAAGTAGCGATGAACTACGCCATGTTAGGCGCATTTGCCATTGCAATTTCAAAATCTGGCATCACTGATTTGCTTGCCTACAAAATCATTACCCGAATGAATAAAACACCAACTGGCAAAAATTTAGCTTGGTTTAAATATACGCTACTGAGTATTTTACTTTTATTCGCTATTTCATCCCAAAACTTACTCCCAGTGCACATTGCGTTTATCCCGATTGTTGTGCCGCCGTTACTTTCTATTTTTAACCGTTTAAAAATCGACCGTCGTGCAGTCGCTTGTATTATTACCTTCGGTTTAACGGCAACCTATATGATCTTACCTATCGGTTTCGGGAAAATCTTTATTGAAAGTGTTTTAGTTAAAAATATCAATCTTGCTGGTGCATCACTCGGCTTACAAACTAGCGTAGGTGAAGTTTCTCTTGCTATGCTTATCCCTGTTTCAGGTATGATTCTTGGTTTACTCACTGCGGTGTTTGTTACCTATCGCAAACCGCGCGAGTATGTTGTGACAACGGCAGAACCAACTACAACTGAAATTGAACAACACATTGCGAACATTAAACCTATTCAAATTACTGCAAGTGCGGTTGCTATTGTCGCCACTTTTGCCACACAGCTTTTCACAAGCTCTACAATTATTGGTGGTTTAGTTGGTTTAATCATTTTCGGTGTATTCGGTATCTTCAAACTCAAAGAAAGTAATGACATTTTCCAACAAGGCTTACGTTTAATGGCGATGATCGGCTTTGTTATGATTGCAGCGTCTGGTTTCGCTAATGTGATTAATACCACAAGCGGTGTGAAAGAGTTAGTTGATGCACTTTCAACTGGTGCGATTCAAAGTAAAGGCGTTGCGGCATTCTTAATGTTACTCGTTGGGTTATTGATTACCATGGGTATTGGTTCTTCTTTCTCAACTGTACCGATTATTACCTCAATTTATGTACCACTTTGTCTCTCTTTTGGCTTCTCACCACTTGCGACAGTCGCTATCGTAGGTGTAGCAGCAGCATTAGGAGATGCGGGTTCACCGGCTTCTGACTCAACACTTGGGCCAACATCCGGTTTGAATATAGATGGTAAACACGACCACATTTGGGATTCTGTTGTGCCAACCTTTATTCACTACAATATCCCATTATTAGCGTTCGGTTGGATTGCAGCCATGACCCTTTAATCGTTATAATCCCTGCATACATTATGCGGGGATTTTTTATGTCTATTCAATCATTACTCAATACGCTCGAGCAAAAAGTACAGCAACTGACTCAAGCCTATCAAACTGACTCTGATAAAAAAATCAACGCGAAATTTAACCGCACTTTATTTACCGAAGATTTTGAAACCGTCGGTTTTTATCTCAAAGAAATCCAACAAAGCTTAACTAAGCTATGTAAAATTCCTCATCAAAATGAAGAACAAATTGTATTTATGGCAGAACATCTTTTAGGGCAATGTACCGCCTTGACTGAAGCCATGAATCGCAAGCATAAAAAGCCCATTCAGCCGAAAATAACAGAGCCCCAAGTTGCAACTAGTAAATCACAACATAGCATTCATCGCCTCCCTCCAAGAGAGCGTTTAGAGAAATATTATGAAGCCTTGCAGCAACTCACGGAAAAATACGAAGAAGCTAAAGCACAAGAGGATACGGCACAAACAGATATTCAACGAGATATGCATAAGCAAACTGCGGCAATTTATTTAACGCGCCGTCAAAAATGTTTAGAGGCGATTGAGACCTTAGAAGAATACCTTGCCTTTAAAGAAGCCCAAGAAAGTGCGGTCAAAAAATAAGATATTTTTTAATAGACTGAAACGTAAAAATCCCTAAATCTTTCGACTTAGGGATTTTTTGAATTTGATGGCGGAGGAAGTGAGATTCGAACTCACGGAGGGCGTAAACCCTCGCCGGTTTTCAAGACCGGTGCCTTCAACCACTCGACCATTCCTCCGTGATTTAAGCGAGGTGAATAATACGTTTTTTCCCCCACCCCGTCAAGCAAGAAAATAAAAAAATTATCTGACTGACTACTTTTAAATCACTATGTTTTAAAAATACACAAAATAAAAAACGGAACCTACTGGCTCCGTTTTTATTATTGAGATATTACTCTGCTTTTGCTTGTGTCGCTTCAGAATAAATATGACTAATTGCACTATGATGGCCTGCGGCGCCTTTACCATTAAAGTAATAGCGAGACTCCGTCCATTCTACAATTGGGAATGGTTTAGACTCTTCATCTGGTGCTTT
This sequence comes from Haemophilus parainfluenzae, assembly GCF_014931275.1. Classification (NCBI taxonomy): domain Bacteria; kingdom Pseudomonadati; phylum Pseudomonadota; class Gammaproteobacteria; order Pasteurellales; family Pasteurellaceae; genus Parahaemophilus; species Parahaemophilus parainfluenzae. Next base: position 1,040,559 of record NZ_CP063110.1, on the reverse strand, counting down.
AGCTAATGTCATCGCTGCTTTTGTGTGCTGTACTGCTGAAATGGTGCCTGCACGACCAGTGAACACATAAGAGCGAACAAACTCTGTTTTCTCTTGTGGTTCAACTTCTGTTGTTGCAACTTGAGCAACAGGTTCTGATTTATGATGCAAGCGTTCTAATGATTCTTGCACTTTCTGTTGAACCGCTTCATTTGCCGGTTGAGTAATGAAATCTAACGCTGGTTGTGCTTCAACTGATTTCTCTTCCACGACAATACCTGTTGCAGGCGTAATCACACCTTTTTTCGTTTTTTCTTGCTCAAGCAATTCATCCACAGATAAGAAATTGCTTTCTTTCGCTGCATTCACAACAGAATAATCGACACAAACTTTACCGCTTGCTAATTCAGGTGAAGCAACTGCCGCAAATAATGGCATTGGTGACTTCACTTCATTACGACGACGGCGTTGATTATTCGATGTACGTAAATGACGTGGAGTACGACGCTGACGTTCTTGACGTGGTTTATCTTCAGCATTATCAGCAACATTGTTTTCAACCACTTCATTTTGAACAGTCTCAACAACGGGTACTTCAACCGCTTCAATAACATTCTCGTTTACATCAGTTGCATTGTCATCAATACGAACGCGTTTACGTAAATCACGACGTTGACGACGCTCTGCTACCGGTTTCTCTGCTTTTTCTTCTTGACGATTATCATCAGAAACATTAGCAAAATTAACCGCACTTTCAGATGTCACTTCTTCATTCGCGTTACGACGATTGCGACGATTATTTACACGCTCGCGAGTTGGACGCGCATTTTCTTCGTCTGTATTTTTCGCATTATCGTTGTTTTCGTTATTGCGAGAACGGCGATTATTACGACGATCTTGATTACGACGATTATTACGGTTGTTGTTACGATTGTTGCGGTTGTTTTGGTTTTTCTCTTCTTTTGGTTCAGAAGCAAATAAACCTTTAATTGCGGCAACAATTTTTGCAAACAATGACGGTTCTTCTGATTTACGCTCAACTGGTGCTGGTGCAGCCGTTGGAATCGATAGAGATACTGCTGCACTTTCCATCACTTGCTCAGAGGTCACTGCTGCCGTTTCGATATTGCGAGAAACAAGAGACTCTTCTGGTACAAATGTATCGTCTTGTGCATCATGGAATTTCGTTAAGTTATAGCTTAATTCATTTAGCTCTTCGCCTTCACGAACACGGAATACGCTGAAATGTGGCGTTTCCATTGCTTCATTTGGTACCACGATAATATCAACATCATGGCGTTTTTCGATACTATGAACAGCTTTACGTTTTTCGTTAAGTAAGTAAGACGCAATTTGTACAGGCACGATGGTGTGCACTTGTTTGGTATTTTCTTTTAACGCTTCTTCTTCGATTAAACGTAAGATAGAAAGTGATAAACTTTCGTTATCACGCACTTTACCCGTACCTTGACAGCGTGGGCAAACATGGTGAGAAGACTCACCTAATGATGGGCTTAAACGCTGACGTGACATTTCCAATAAGCCGAAGCGAGAAATACGGCTAATTTGAATTCGCGCACGGTCTTGACGTACCGCATCACGGATACGGTTTTCTACTTCACGTTGGTGACGAACAGGTGTCATATCAATGAAGTCGATAACCACTAAGCCACCTAAGTCACGTAAACGTAATTGACGAGCAATTTCATCTGCCGCTTCAAGGTTGGTATTTAATGCGGTTTCCTCAATATCACCACCACGTGTTGAACGCGCCGAGTTGATATCGATCGCTGTTAACGCTTCTGTCACATCAATGACAATTGAACCGCCAGAAGGTAAACGCACTTCACGTTGGAAGGCTGATTCAATTTGTGACTCAATTTGATAGTGGCTAAATAGCGGCACTTCACCTTGATATAATTTCACACGATTGATGAAATCTGGACGTACAAGTTTGATGTGTGCTTTCGCTTTTTCAAATACTTTCGGGCTATCAATTAAAATCTCACCGATATCACGACGCAAGTAATCACGGATCGCACGAACGATCACATCACTTTCTTGGTGAATTAAGAATGGCGCAGGACGGCTTTGTGAAGCTTGTTTGATCGCTTCCCAATGATGTAAAAGTACTTTCAAGTCCCATTGTAATTCTTCTGGTGATTTACCCACACCCGCTGTACGTACGATAAGACCAACGCCTTCCGGTACATCTAAAGAACTCAATGCTTCTTTTAATTCGATACGTTCATCGCCTTCAATACGGCGAGAGATACCACCTGCACGTGGATTGTTTGGCATAATCACCAAATAACTACCGGCAAGGGAAACAAAAGTGGTTAAGGCTGCGCCTTTATTGCCGCGTTCTTCTTTGTTCACCTGAACGATCACTTCTTGGCCTTCAGTCAAAATATCACGGATATTTGGACGACCTTGGAACACATAATCAGTAGGGAAATATTCGCGGGCAATTTCTTTTAAAGGAAGGAAGCCATGGCGCTCTGCACCATAATCTACAAAGGCTGCTTCTAAACTCGGCTCTACGCGAGTGATTTTCCCTTTGTAAATATTCGCTTTTTTCTGTTCATGACCCGGACTTTCAATATCTAAGTCGAATAAACGCTGGCCATCGACCAACGCAACGCGCAACTCTTCTTTTTGAGTCGCATTGATTAACATTCTTTTCATTGTCAATTTCTCGTTTTGAATTATCTAAAATACCTTGAAAATTAACCGCACTTTACAGATTTACTGACCTTAGCCATCGACCTCGTGTTTCTCGCGAACAGTCAATCTCACGACTGTGTGTTGCTGGGTGCATTGATAGCATACTCAATTGTTATCTAAGACAATTTTCGTAAAACAATGCGGTGTGTTAATTACGCATTGCAAGGAAGCGTTAACCTTCAAGAAAAATATGTTGATTATCAATGTCTTATGCCATTCGCCGCATTGAGTTTTGACCAACATACAAAATCGCTTTCTAAATGCCAAATTTTAGGCGCAGAAAGACGCTCTATTATCCACATTCAGGGCTAAATTAGCAAGGCATTCTTGCTATTATCACCAGGGATATTGTGATATGATTCAGCCCAATTTTTAAAGGACAGATTCAATGACTGAAAAACAAGAAAAAATCATCAATCAATCCGTCAAAATGCTCACGATTTCTGAGGATGAAGCAGGACAACGCATTGATAATTATTTATTGGCAAAATTAAAAGGTGTGCCAAAAAGTTTGATTTATCGCATTCTGCGTAAAGGTGAAGTACGTGTGAACAAAGGGCGAATCAAACCTGAATATAAATTGCAAAATGGTGATGTGGTGCGTGTGCCGCCAGTTCGTGTTTCTGAAAAAAATACCGCGCCGATTTCTAAAAACTTGAATAAAGTCGCCTCCCTTGAAAGCCATATTATTTTTGAAGATGATTGTTTATTAGTATTGAACAAACCTTCTGGCATTGCGGTTCATGGCGGGAGCGGCTTGAATTTTGGTGTGATTGAAGCCTTGCGTGCATTACGTCCTGAAGCCCGTTTTTTGGAATTGGTTCATCGTTTAGACAGAGATACATCAGGTATCTTATTAGTAGCGAAGAAACGCTCTGCCTTACGCAACTTACACGAACAACTTCGTGTTAAAACGGTACAAAAAGATTATCTCGCACTCGTGCGTGGGCAATGGCAATCTCATGTGAAAGTTGTGCAAGCCCCTTTATTAAAAAATGAATTGGCCAGTGGCGAACGCATCGTTAAAGTCAGTGAGCAAGGTAAACCTTCAGAAACGCGATTTGCCATTGAAGAACGCTATCAAAATGCGACCTTAGTAAAAGCATCGCCTGTAACAGGAAGAACCCATCAGATCCGAGTTCATACTCAATATGCAGGTCACCCAATCGCGCTGGATGATAAATACGGTGATAAAGAATTCGATAAATATATGCAAGATCTCGGACTCAATCGTTTGTTTTTACATGCATTTTCTATTCGATTTGAACACCCTAAAACGGGCGAAACATTACGTTTCAATGCACAACTAGATGAAAAAATGAAAACAATTCTGAAAAAACTGCGTGAAAGCAAAGAGATAAACCCATAGACAAGAAAAATGTTTATTGCTATATTTGGTGACGGAGACAACTCGTTTCTATCATTAATTAACATATAACAACAAAGGATAGCAAAATGGCAAAAGGACAATCATTACAAGATCCTTATTTGAATGCGTTACGCCGTGAACGTATTCCTGTTTCGATTTATCTCGTTAATGGGATTAAATTACAGGGTCAAATCGAATCATTCGACCAATTCGTGATTTTATTAAAAAACACTGTTAATCAAATGGTGTACAAACACGCTATTTCAACTGTGGTTCCAGCACGTTCTGTTTCTCACCACAATAATAACGGCGGTCATCATGCAGCACAAACTTCTGACGCTGCAGCGGAAGTAGAAACACAAGCAGAATAATTCTGTTCAATGAATGATTTCATCAATTTAAGTGCGGTTGAAAATTCACCTGAAGTTTCAACCGCACTTTCGTCATCTAAAACAGGCGACAATAGCCCATCGGCAAAAGATAAAGCTGTTGTCGTGCATGTTTTCTTTTCTCAAAATAAAAACATTGAAGATCTGCAAGAATTCCAACTTTTAGCGGAATCTGCCAATGTTGAGATTTTACAAATCATCACCACGAGCCGAGCGACACCACAAGCAAAATATTTTATCGGTGAAGGAAAAGCACAAGAAATTGCGGATGCAGTAAAAGCCTTAGATGCCGATGTTGTTTTGGTGAATCATCAATTAACCCCTGCACAAACCCGTAATTTAGAAAGCATCTGCCAATGTCGCGTAGTGGATCGCACTGGAGTAATTTTAGATATCTTTGCTCAACGAGCCCGATCGCACGAAGGGAAATTACAAGTTGAATTAGCTCAGCTTAAGCATTTATCCACTCGATTAGTTCGTCGAAAAACAGGCTTAGATCAGCAAAAAGGTGCGGTTGGATTACGTGGTCCAGGGGAAACGCAATTAGAAACGGATCGCCGTTTAATCAAGGTGCGTATTGCACAGTTGCAAAATCGTTTGGCAAAAGTCGAAAAACAACGCAATCAAAATCGCCAAACCCGACAAAAAGCGGATATTCCGACCATTTCCTTAGTGGGTTATACCAATGCGGGGAAATCTACGTTATTCAATTTCATCACACAAGCCAATGTCTATGCGGCAGATCAGCTTTTCGCGACGCTCGATCCCACATTAAGGCGTTTACAAATTCAAGATGTTGGTACAGCCATTCTCGCCGATACCGTTGGTTTTGTTCGCCAACTCCCCCATGATTTAGTGTCCGCTTTTAAATCTACGTTGCAAGAAACGGTAGAAGCCAGTTTACTCTTGCATGTTATTGATGCAGCAGACGCTCGAAAGATCGAAAATATTGAAGCGGTGAATTTAGTATTGGAAGAAATTAAGGCTAACAAAGTACCGGTATTGTTGGTGTATAACAAAATCGATTTATTGGAAAATGTAGCGCCCCATATTGAATATGATGACGAGAATAAGCCCGTTGCCGTTTACCTTTCAGCACATTCAGGTGAAGGATTAGATCTACTACTTGAAGCCATTAAAGTGCGGTTGAAAAATGAGATACTTTCTTTCACCCTCACACTGCTTCCGCAAGAGGGCAAAATTCGCCATGCGCTCTATCAATTAGATAGCATTCGTCACGAACAAATTTCGGATGAAGGTGAATTTATCCTCAATGTACAAATTGATAAAGTCGAATGGCTCAAACTTTGTAAACAATTCCCTAAACTGTCAGAAATTATTTACTAATACCGTATTGTTTTAATTTATTGGCGATCGCCGTATGTGATACGCCTAATCGTTGTGCTAATTTTCGTGTACTTGGATACTGAGCATAAAAAGCACGCAATACACTCGCCTCATATTGTCCCATAATCTCATCCAGGGTTTGTTCACCAAAATCATCCACAGAAATGACCGCACTTTGTACGGGTTTTAAATTTAAACTTTCAATATCAAGCTGATTATTTTTTGCTAAAGAACAGGCACGATACAACACATTGTAAAGCTCTCGCACATTACCTTGCCAAGGCTGCCCTTTCAAATAATTCAAAAAATCAGCATCATATTGCGGCATTGGAATCTTAAGCTGCGTGCTAATTTCTTGTAAAAAACCGTCCGTTAAAGGCTGAATATCTTCAACTCGCTCACGCAAGGGTGGTACATTTAGTGCTAAGACATTTAAGCGATGGAATAAATCACTGCGTAATTTCCCTTGCTCTAGCAGTTTTTCCAGCGGTTCTTGTGACGTACAAATAACCCGAACATTTGCATGATGTTCTTTTTCTTCCCCCACTCGACGGAAAGAACCATCAGTTAAAAAACGTAATAATTTTGCCTGTAAACTTAATGAAAGCTCGGCAACACCATCTAACAACACCGTGCCTTCGTTAGCATATTCAAAAAAACCGATGGTTTCACTGTCACCCACTTTACGCCCAAACATTTCGCTTTCCGCATCTTCATCCGGCAGGCCTGCACAGTTTACTGCAATGAATTTTTTCTCACGGCGCAAACTCGCAAAATGGCAAGCTTTTGCTAATAAATCTTTACCCGTGCCCGTTTCGCCCTGAATTAAAAGCGGCACATCAAACATCGCAAAACGTTGTGCATTTTCGACCGCACTTTTCATGGAGAGGCTTTGAGTGACAAAGCAAGAGAACGGATCTTGTAGATTAAATGTCAGCATAAAATAAGCTCTGTTTTATTAAGTAATGCCGATATGATAGGAAGTTTATTGACATGTGTAAAGATTAATTTACATATAAAAAGGGCAATCCTTGACTGCCCTTTTAAATCATTTTTCGTATTATTTTTTCACTGCACGATCAAGTTCTTGTGCAATGATTTCCATACTTTCTAAACCACCAAACGCAAGATACCAATTGGCTGCATCAAGGTACACAATGTGTCCATCTTTATACGCTTTAGTTTGTTTGATGATATCGTTATCCAATACTTTTTGCGCATTGTTGGCTTTTTCTGTAATGGCCGCTGTACGATCCACTACGAGTAAAAAGTCTGGATTTTTTTCTAAGATATATTCAAAACCAACGCTTTGTCCATGCGTAGACGATTTGATGCTGTCATCAATCGGTTTAAAACCAAATTTTTGAAACACCATGCCATAACGAGAACCATCACCAAAAGCACTGATTTTACTTTCATTAACCAACACCAATAGTGCCGTTTTACTTTGTGCGTCTTTCGCAACTTGCGCGACTTTACTGTCTAACGCTGATAATTTCTCTTTTGCGACATTTTCTTTGCCAAAGATCTGTCCAAGTGCGGTCACATTTTGTTGAAAACTTGGATAATAATTTGTGTAGTCATTTTCAACATTAAATACTGGTGCGATTTCTTTAAATTTGTCGATCATTTTTTCTTGACGTTTAGACGCAATGATCAAATCCGGATTGAGCTCGTTAATTTGCTCCAATGATTGTTCTTTCAAATCACCAACATTTTTATATTTTTTGTCTGCAAATTCTGAAAGATAGTTTGGAATTTTTCCGCTTTGTGGGAAGCCCACGATTTTATCTTGCACACCTAATGCACGAAGTGTGTCTGCTGCACCAAAATCAAGCACAATGACTCGCTGTGGATTTTGTGGCACAACCTGCTTTCCAGCAGCATTTTCAACGGTAATATCTGCTGCTTGAGCAATACCGACCAAAGCAAAAAGTGAAAGTGCTAATGTTGATAGTGTTTTTTTCATGAAGATTTCCTTATTTATCTAAAATAAACGGCAATTTTATGGTTGTCGATATCCTGAATAGGTATCGCCATATCGTAAATATCTTGTAGCACGGGCGATTGCATAATGTGGTTAATCTCGCCTTGGTGCACTAATTTTCCATTTTTCATGGCAACAATGTAGTCTGAATAACAAGAGGCGAAATTAATATCATGAATGACAATCACCACGGTTTTATTGAGTTCTGTCGCTAATTTACGTAAAACTTGCATGATCTGCACAGAATGTTTCATATCCAGATTATTTAATGGCTCATCCAACAAAATATAATCCGTATCTTGTGCAAGTGTCATCGCAATATAAGCGCGTTGTCGTTGCCCACCACTTAAGTTATCGATGTATTGGTGACGAATATCATCTAAATTCATATAGGCAATGGCATTATCAATAAAAGTGCGGTCAGTTTGGGTTAAGTTTCCTTTGCTATAAGGAAAACGCCCAAAAGCGACTAAATCTTCAATGGTTAGACGCAAATTAATGTTGTTAGTTTGCTTTAAAATCGCAAGTTGTTTCGCAATATCGCTACTTTTCTTACGATTGAGCAATTCACCGTTGAGATAGATCTTGCCACTATCAGCATTCAACAAACGGCTCATAATAGACAGCACCGTACTCTTCCCCGCACCATTCGGCCCGATAAAAGACGTAATTTTCCCTGTAGGAATGGTAACGGACACATTATCCACCACCTTTTTGCTTCCGTAACTTTTAGTAATATTGCGAATTTCTATTGCCATTTTTTGTTTGCTCTTAATAACAAATAAATAAAGTACACCCCGCCGACAAAATTAACGATGATGCTTAATGTCGTGCGGAAGGTAAAAATATGAGTAACCAATAATTGCCCAAAAACCAAGGTAATAATGGAAATTAACATCGCAGCAGGAATAAGCACCTTATGGCGATAATCACGAATAAATTCAAAAGTCACGTTCATTACCAATAACCCAAGGAAAGTAAGTGGGCCAACAAGTGCGGTCGACACTGACGTTAAAATTGCCACGAGAATTAACAGGACTTTTAAGGTCTTTTGATAATCGATCCCTAAGTTAATGGCATTTTCTCGTCCTAACGCCAACACATCGAAGCAATGCCAATATTTTAAACTGAAAACAATGGTCGCTACTAAAATGGCTAATGCGACCCATAAGATTTGAGTATTGATTCGGTTGAAACTTGCAAAGCCAATATCTTGTGCGATCTGAAATTCATTTGGATCAATCAACACTTCCATAAAGGTCGTTAAGCTACCAAAGAAGGTGCCGAAAATAATCCCGACAAGCAACAAGAAGAAAATATTTTGGTTTTCTTTCTTAAACAGGAAGTGATAAAGCACTAATGAAAACGCCATCATTAATCCCGTACACAAGACAAACAATGCAATGGAATTCATTGAAAGCAATGTACTTGAACCGAAAAGGAAAATGATCGCCGTTTGAATCAGTAAATACAGCGAATCTAAACCCAAAATACTCGGCGTGAGAATTCGGTTATTCACAACCGTTTGGAAAATCATCGTAGCAAGTGCAATTGCTGCGCCTGTAATCACAATCGCAATTAAGGATAAGGCACGATTTTCCAAGGCATATTGCCAACGGTTTGGTAAGTTGTAGCCTAAATAAAGTGCAAGAGAAACAATGGCTAACAACGACAATACAATCAGTTGAGAAGAAGATTTCTTAGCCATTTCTATACCGCTTTAATAATAAAAACAAGAAGATACCGCTGCCAAATACGCCAACTACGGCATTAATGGAAATCTCATAAGGATAAATCACACTTCGACCTAAAATATCGCAGAATAAAACAAATACGGCACCCAACAAGGCAGTATGAGATAACACTTTCTTCAAGTTATCCCCTAAATAAAGCGTGACGATATTCGGAATAATTAACCCCAAGAAAGGGATCACGCCAACAGACACGATAATAATCGAAGAGACCACTGCCACAATGAGCAGACCGAGATAAAGTACTTGGTTGTAATTTAGACCTAGATTAACTGCAAAATCTTTCCCCATCCCGACAATAGAAAAACGATGCGCAAATAAATAAGCCACTATGAGTGTAGGAATACTGAAATACAACAATTCATAACGGCCTGACATCACAAGAGAAAAGTCCCCTTGTAGCCACCCGGATAAGTTTTGCAATAGATCTTCTTTGTAAGCGATAAAGGCAGTAATTGAACTGATGATATTACCGAACATAATCCCCACTAAAGGCACAAAAATTGTGTCCTTGAATTTCAAACGGGACAAAATCGTCATAAATAACAATGTGCCAAGGAAAGATACAATCACCGCAATGGTGGTTTTTAACAACATTGAAGCAGTTGGGAAAAACAGCATCGCCATTAAAATCCCTAATCTTGCACTATCCATGGTGCCCGCCGTGGTGGGAGAAACAAATCGGTTTCGACTGAGTTGCTGCATCACTAAACCACAAATACTTAAGGATGCACCTGCAATCAAGATACTGATTAAGCGAGGCACGCGACTAATTAAAAAGATCTGCCATTGATTACCTTCAAAATTCAGTAACCCTTGCAAATTAACTGTACTTACCCCGAGAAAAAGTGAAACAAAGGAAAGCACGATCAACAGAAAAATCAGATAACGTCTCTTAATCATAAAAATGAGAATAATTCTAAAATACAAAGAGAATAGCATATTGAGGAAAAAGAGAAAAGGTGAAGTGCAGTCAGTTTTCAGCTAATTTTTTAGGCCTATAAAAAATGCGGTCAAATTTGACCGCATTTTATTCACTATAATTTTAATGTTCTTTCAACTTCTTTCGCTCGGACTAAGAATTGCTTACGCTCTGCCGTTGCCATTCCACTGCTGGTGCCCGGTAATTTCACTGTAAGCGGGTTTACTGCACGATCATTAATATGGAACTCATAGTGCAAGTGTGGACCGGTTGAAATACCCGTATTCCCTGTTAATGCAATACGTTCCCCTTTCTTCACTGTTTGGCCCGCACGCACTAAAGCACGACTTAAATGCATATACACCGTTTGATATTCACGACCATGGCGTATCACCACATAACGTCCTGCACCACCAGCTTGGTAAGCCACTTTTTCCACCACACCTTCTGCTGGCGCAATAACTGGTGTACCTGGTGCGACAGCAAAGTCTACCCCTTTATGTGGGCGAACACGTCCCGTTACTGGATGGCGGCGATTTGGGTTAAATGGTGACGAAATACGTGCTTGGCGTTGTAATGGATAACGCGCAAAGCCTTTACCAAGAGTTTCACCTTGCTTATCGTAGTAACGACCATTCGCCGCTTGAATACCGTAATAACTCTTACCATCCGCCATAATATGAATGGCTTCAACGTTACCTTGACCGGTTAATTTATCACCTAAATATTCACGTGATACTAAAATCGCAAATTTGGTGCCTTTACTGAGTTTTTGAAGGCTTACCTGCCACTGTAACGCAGAGCTTAACTGGCTGATTTGACGACCATCCAAACCTAAATCACGTAAACTTGAAGCAAAGGATCCGTTAATCGTGCCTTTTAGCACTTCTTTCTTCCAGATACTTTTCTTCTCTAGAATTTGGCGTTTAAACTTACCGTCTTCCGTGCGTTCATAAATACGTTCTTCTTTTTCAGACACCAACCAGTTTAAATACTCCAGCTGATCTTCTTTATCTAAAATCCAATAGAACTGCTGACCGGCGCGTAAGTTTTTTAATTCAGGATATTCGGCAATTAAATTTTTCGCCGTATCATCTTCTAAACCAGAAAGCTCTAACACGTCTTTTAAAGAGTCGCCACGCACCACGGTATGACTAAATTGATCGGTAATACGCAATGCCTGATCAGCTACATCTAAAATGCCACTGAGCGCATCTTGTGCATCTTTTGGCAAATCAGTTAGCTCATCAAACTGTGGTTTAATTTCATCTACTTCATCATCTTTGGCTTGAAGATCATCATCGTAAGAAGTCGCATCTTCCGTATTCGCATTCTGCTTAGTTTCAGGATGTTCGCCTGCTTGAGTTTGTTGCTTATCTGATTCTGTTTTTTCAGGTGTAAGGGATTGATATTGAACGTTATCCACCATCTCTGGCTCAAGATTACTTTGCAAAGAAGGATCATAATCAGCGGTATCTTTAAAAGCGAGGAAAATACCCGTTAAAATAAGCAAAAGTGCGGCAAAAAAAATCGCCGCTTTTATACGGGATTTTCGTTTCCGTCGATCTCTAGCTAATTTAACGTGTTGCAAAATAGATACCTTTAAAATGAATAAAAAGCTTTTCGCTCTTCAGACTACAAACTCTAAAAAAAATTCATTTTACCCTAAAAATGTCAAATCTTATGCCTAAATATTAGGCATAGTCAGAATTTCTTGAGAAAAACAAGGAAATGAGCTATTTTAGTGAGCCATTTTTAAAGGGGGGATTATGCAGATTCACGCCATTCAACCAGCCCAACCAACACCATTAATTACGCTGAAAAATATCAATGTGGTCTTTGAACAAAAGACAGCATTACGGGATATTAATTTCAGCATTTATCCTAATTCAATTATCACCATTGTAGGCCCAAATGGTGGGGGGAAATCGACCCTCTTGAAAACCTTATTAAAATTACAACCGCCGACATCCGGTGAGGTGATTTATAGCACCAATGTCAGAATTGGCTATGTCCCACAAAAAATTCACCTCGATCACAGCTTACCAATGACGGTTGAGCGTTTTCTGGCACTCAAAAAAGGGGTTAAAACGCAAGAAATATCAACCGCACTTGAGCAACTCTCTATCACTCATTTGAGAAAAAATAATATGCAAAAACTCTCAGGTGGGGAAATGCAACGCGTGTTATTAGCTCGTGCGATTTTGAACAAACCCAATTTACTGGTGCTAGATGAACCAACTCAAGGGGTCGATATTAATGGTCAAGCTGAACTTTATCAGCTGATTCACCGTACTCAACAAGCCTTAAATTGTGCGGTTTTAATGGTTTCCCATGATTTGCATATCGTGATGGCGGACAGTAAAGAAGTGTTGTGCATCAATCAACATATTCGCTGTGCCGGCACACCCGAAAGTTTATCGAATGATCCAACATTTATACGCCTTTGGGGCAACCAAATCTCACAAAATGTGGGCTTTTATACGCACCATCATAATCATCATCATAATATGCACGGTGATGTTTGTAGTTGCAGTGCCAATCCATCTGAATGCCAACAATAAGGAAAAATCATGTTTGAGATTTTATTTCCCGCCTTGCTTACAGGCTTACTGCTTTCCTTAATTACCGCACCACTGGGTGCTTTTGTGGTGTGGCGTAAAATGGCTTATTTTGGTGATACCCTTTCCCACTCAGCCTTGCTTGGTGTGGCGTTAGGGATTTTCTTACAAATTAACCCTTATGTTGCCATTGTAATTTTGACGATTATTCTCGCCGTATTAATGGTTTGGCTCGAAAGTAACACGCAATTTTCAGTGGATACCCTTTTAGGCATTATCGCACACAGTTGTCTTTCCCTTGGTGTGGTTACGGTTGGCTTACTAAAAAATGTCCGCGTAGACTTAATGAGTTATCTTTTTGGGGATTTGCTCGCCATTAATTTTAACGACTTACCTTATATTGGCACGGGTGTCCTCATTGTATTAGGCACACTGCTTTACTTCTGGCAAGCCTTACTCTCCACCACTGTCTCACCTGAACTGGCTCAAGTGGAAGGCATTAACATCAAAAAAATGCGATTTATCTTGATGATTTTGACCGCACTTACAATCGCATTAAGTATGAAGTTTGTTGGAGCCCTGATTATTACATCGCTATTAATTATTCCAGCTGCAACAGCAAGACGTTTTGCAAAGACACCTGAACAAATGGTATTTATTGCCATTTTAATCAGTATGCTTTCCGTCGTTGGCGGGTTATTCCTTTCCGCCTTTTATGATACCGCTGCGGGGCCTTCTGTCGTGATTTGTTCCGCATTTTTGTTTTTGTTATCATTACTAAAAAAGGAATATTTATAATCCGCTCCAACCAGTGAAAACCATTTGCACCGCACCTTAAATCTTGATAAAGTGCGGGCAACTTTTGACGATATTTTAGGATAAGAAATGAGCCAAGAATATTTAGATTTTGAATTACCTATTGCTGAACTTGAAGCCAAAATTGAAGCGCTACGTTCAGCATCTGATGACAAAATTGATTTACACGATGAAATTAAACGCTTACAAAAGAAAAGCGATGAATTAACCAAAAAAACCTTTGCAAATCTTGATGCATGGCAGGTTTCTCGTATGGCACGTCACCCAAATCGTCCATACACGCTTGATTATATCGAACATATTTTTACTGATTTCCAAGAACTTGCAGGCGATCGTGCCTTTGCAGATGATAAAGCAATCGTAGGTGGTCTTGCTCGTTTAGATGGTCGCGCAGTAATGATTATCGGCCACCAAAAAGGTCGTACAGTAAAAGACAAAGTGACTCGTAACTTTGGTATGCCTGCACCTGAAGGTTATCGTAAAGCGTTACGTTTAATGCAAATGGCTGAGCGTTTCAACTTACCTATTATTACCTTTATCGACACGCCAGGGGCTTACCCGGGTATCGGTGCGGAAGAACGTGGTCAATCTGAAGCGATTGCTCGTAACTTACGTGAAATGTCTACCTTAAAAGTACCTATTATCTGTACCGTAATCGGTGAAGGCGGTTCCGGTGGTGCATTAGCCATTGGTGTGGGAGATAAAGTGAATATGTTACAATATTCAACTTATTCCGTTATTTCACCAGAAGGCTGTGCTTCTATCTTATGGAAAAGCGCAGAAAAAGCGTCAACCGCAGCAGAAGTCATGGGCTTAACCGCAACTCGTTTAAAAGAGTTGGGTTTAATTGATAATATCGTTCAAGAGCCATTAGGTGGTGCACATCGTAATTATCATGAAATGGCACGTAATTTAAAACAATGCCTTGTTGAAGAACTAAACGAACTCGATACCTTCGACAAAGATGGCTTATTAGAAAGACGTTATGAACGTTTAATGTCTTACGGTTATTGTTAATAAAATAGAAAAAGAGCGGTTAGTTTAACCGCTCTTTTTTGTGTTTTGAAAAAATGTTGCATGGATGCAAGAAACAGCATCAATGCCTAAAATAATATAAAAGGAGAACTCAAAATGAAAAACGTATTAGCAATCCAATCTCACGTGGTTTATGGCTTCGCTGGCAATAAATCTGCGACCTTCCCAATGCAGCTCTTAGGTGTAGATGTATGGGCACTCAATACCGTGCAATTCTCTAACCATACTCAATATGGGAAATGGACGGGCATGGTGATTCCACAAGAACAAATCGGCGAAATTGCCAACGGTTTAGATGCCATTGGAAAACTGCAAGAATGTGATGCATTGCTTTCCGGTTATTTAGGTTCAGCTGAGCAAGTTGACAAAATTATCTATGCTTTAGAAAAAATCAAAGCTCGTAACCCAAATGCACTTTACTTGTGCGATCCCGTTATGCCAAATGCCGAAAAAGTCTGCGTGGTCGCCGATGGTGTACGTGAACGCTTAATTGAAAAAGCCATTCCACGTGCAGACATCATGACACCAAACCTTTCTGAGCTTCGTACGCTGTCTGACTTCCCTATCAATACGTTTGACGATGTGCTCAAAGCGGCTAATGCGTTAGTTGCTAAAGGTGTGAAGAAAGTGTTAGTTAAACACTTAGGTAAAGCAGGTAAATTGAATGATCCTGATACCTTTGAAATTATTATGGCGACACCAGAAGGCGTATGGCATTTAAGTCGTCCGCTTTATAAATTTGACTTTGAACCAGTTGGCGTGGGTGATTTAATTGCAGGTACTTTCTTGGCGCATTACTTAAACTGTGGCAACGATGTCGAAGCTTTTGAAAAAATGAATAATGCTGTTGCAGGCGTAATGAAAACTACCTTTGATTTGAAATCTTACGAACTCCAACCTATTGCTGCGCGTTTTGAGATCTTAAATCCAAGCACAAACTACAAAGCCGTTAAAGTTGCCTAATGGATCTTTTTTCATTATTCCAAGCACAAATCCCAACCACCGCCAATAAGCTTCTCATTGCTTTTAGCGGTGGTTTGGATTCAACTGCACTGCTTTCTTTAGTTAAAAAACTCAGCGAAAAACGACCGCACTTAAGTCTGCGAGCTATCCATATCCATCACGGATTAAGCCCGAATGCGGATGCTTGGACGGCTCATTGCCAACAACTCTGTGAGCAATTTGCCATTCCACTTATTATTGAAAAAGTCAAAGTGGAAATGCACGATGGCATTGAAGCGGGCGCAAGAGAAGCACGCTATCAAGCTATTTCAACACATATTCAACCAAATGAATATCTAGTCACTGCACATCATTTAAATGATCAAACTGAGACCTTTTTCCTGGCGCTAAAACGCGGAGCAGGATTGCAAGGTTTAGGTGCCATGCAAAAAGAAAGCCAATTATTTGGGATGCCTATTCTACGCCCACTCCTTTCTTTTAGCCGTAATGAATTAGAAGATTACGTTCAGCAAGAAAATCTATCTTGGGTCGAAGACGAAAGCAATCAAGATAATCATTACGATCGCAATTTCTTACGTAACCAAATTTTGCCTGAAATACGCCAACGCTGGGGACATTTTGATCATGCAGTTCAGCGTGCCGCACAACATTGTTTTGAGCAACAACAACTGATTAATGAATTATTACAACCTTACTTTGAACAACATCTTGTTGAGGATCAAAAACAGTTTTCGCTCGTAAACTTTCTAGAATATTCATTGCAAAAACAAACCGCACTTTTGCGAATGTGGCTAGCTAAAAATCAGATTGCTATGCCAACACAGGTTCAATTAATGCATATTATTGATGATGTGATTAAGGCTAAAGCGGATGCCTCTCCACTATTTCAACTTGGGGAACATATTATTCGCCGTTATCAACAATGTCTCTATTTAACGGGAAAATTCACTGATTTGTCGCAAACTTGTCTTGATATGCCGTTAAATCAACAGATTACCTTGCCTGATAATCTTGGTACAATTTATGCAACCCACAATGCGAAAGGCATTTTAGTCAATTGGAACGAAAAACAGGTTCAACTTGCTGATACACAAGAACCCATTCAAGTACGATTTGCTTATACTGGAAAAGTAAAACGCCAACATAATCGCCCTGCTGAAACCATGAAAAAAATTTGGCAAGAACTCGGCGTTCCACCTTGGCAACGAAATCGTATCCCCCTCATTTTTTATGGTGAGACTTTACAAAGTGCGGTGGGATTTTTCCGTGTTTTTCAAAATGAAGAAAAATAAAAAATGGGTGATGATTCACCCATTTTTATGATTAAGAAAAGCGTTTAAAATGCCTGCCGTAAATTCTTTCCGTAAATAAAACCCCAGCGGCAAGGTATCAATCACTTCCCCATTTTTACCAATGCCTTTCGTAATGGCTTTACTGTTTGCACCTTTTGGACGCAGTTGCATAACTTCACCAATACGTGCCGTAATCTGATCTAACTTTCCGAGCACAATATAATCCATCAACTCTTCCCAATCTTGGCGTAATTGATGTTCTTGTTCAGTCGAAGGTTGCCATAAGATAGGTTGGCCAATATGGCGCTCACGCAAAGGGATATCTCGACTGCCTTCAATGGGAATCCACAAGACTTTCGATAATTTATGACGAACGTGCGAATTTTCCCAATTTACCCCTGAGTTTTGAACCAAGGGCGCAAAACTCACAAACGTGGTTTCCAACGGAAAACCTTCGGTATTAATGGGTAACGTTTTTAATTCAATGCCTAAATGGGAAAAGTCCTGTTCTGCTTTACTGCCGGCAGTCGCTCCTAATGCAGTTTCAAGCAACATTCCAACCCAACCTTTATCGCGTTTTAAATCAGGCGGAACGGGAATATTTAATTCATCTGCAAGTTCACCAAAGGTTAATCCCGCAATAGATTGTGCTTTTTCTAATAAGGCTTGTTCGGTTTGTGGGATCATTCGTGGTATTTCTTCAATAATTTCGGTTTAACGTATTCTACGCCTTTGTCGATGTAAGGAATATTCTCTAATTTTAATAAAAAGCGTTTTGCTGGCAATCCACCACCAAAACCCGTGATTTCACATTTTTTCCCTAATATACGATGACATGGAATGATAATACTAATGGGATTACTCCCTACCGCACCACCAACGGCTCGCACCGCCTTAGGGTTATTAATGCTTTCTGCTAAACCACCATAACTCGCCATTTTACCATAAGGAATTTGACGCAATGCTTTCCAAATCGCTTGTTGAAATTCGGTCCCCTTGGGAGCTAAAGGAATATCAGAGAAACTTTCTGGCTTACCATTAAAATAACGCATTAAAGCGCACCGCACTTTTTCAAAAAGCGGTAAATCTTCTCGTAAAATCCAATTTGGATTTGGCGTGGTTTGTTCTAACTCACAATCTAAATTTGTAAGATTTTCACCATCAGAAAGCATTAATAATCGACCAATTGGTGAATCCATATAAGCATAAAAAAGTGCGGTCATTTTTCTCTCGTTTTTATGGATTGATATAAGAAAAAAGCACACCGAACATACATTCGGTGTGCTGCGTATTATGCTAAATTTTTAACAAATTAGAAACTGTAGTTTAAGTTTAAACCGTAAAGGTTAGCACTTGCTTTAGACGTATAGTTTGCTGTAACAGTCGCTAAGTTGCCAATTGATTGTTTCTCGGTAAAGTTAAGTTTTTTACCACGTAAGTGAGCAAAGCCCGCATCAATAGAAAGATTCGGGGTAAATTTATAAGTTGCCCCTACGCTATACCACATACGATCAGTATCAGGGATAGATGCACTTGCATGTTCAGTTGGCGCAGCTGCTTCATCATAAGCAATACCTGCGCGAACTGTTAATTTATCATTCACGTCATAGGTTGCACCTAATGCATAACGAGAGTTGCTACGATATTTCTCATCTTTATGAAAAGCCACTTCACCGTCATTAAACGTTGCGTGTAACTCTTTGAAACGACTCCAGTGTGTAAATTTGTAGCTGTAGTGCAATGCCAAATTATCTGTCACTTGGTGGAAACCAGATAATTCTAAATAATCTGGTAAATGTAGTGTTAATCCACCTTTTGCAGGGCCTTGGCCACGAAGTGTACGGCTCGCACTCACCGCATTAGAATCTTCAAAATCAATATCGACTTTTGAGTGATAGGCTAAACCAACTCGGTTGCGCTCATTAAACTCATAGGCTAAACCAGCGTTCCAACCAAATCCCCAAGCAGAGCCTTGTAAATGTGTTAATGTAGTATCTTTATTCACACCTTGTAATCTAGCTAAAGAAGCAGCTGCACTTGCTGGGATTTGCCCTGCTTTCACGAGCGAAGGAACTAATGGTGCAACATTTTTTACTGCATCACTTAAAATACCCGCGTGACGTTCCACTTCTGCTTTAGCATAAACTGCATTTAAACCCACACCAGCGCTTAAACCTTGGGTCACACGATATGAACCGCTTAAGTTTAAGTTAATCGCACTTAAATCTGTTGTACCACCAAATACACCGGCATTGTAAGTGGATTCATATTCACTTTTTAAACCGAAATTCACATTCATTCCAGTACCAATGGCAAACTTGTCATTAATTGGTGCCACAAAATACATATTCGGAATCAATGAACCTGGTACAACACTATCATGATCTGCAGAACCTACAGCAACAGTACGGCCTAGTGCATTAACGGTAACTGGACCACTCATACGAATTTTAGAATCCACATAAACGCCACCCACAGAAAATTGGTTGTTTTTGAATAAACTCATTAATGCTGGGTTCGTCGCAACCACTGAAGCGTTATCTGCAATTGCTGCTTCACCGGCATAAGCACGACCAAGACCTGATGTTGAAACTTCTGCTAATTGGAATGCGGCTGCATTTGCACCGCTTGCTGCTAACAATGTAGTCATTGCTAATAGCGTTTTATTAAATTTTCTCATTTGGAACCTTTTGTTATTAATAATAATGAAAAAAGCCGCGAGATTCTAAAACTCCAATAAATGGAGTGCAAATTATTTTAGATTAATTTTTAAGTGTTCCGACCAGTGATAAATAAATGATATTTAAATTAAAAAAATTCGGCTACTTTGGCAGAGCGTTTCAAAAATGCTAGAATATAACCAATCTTAATTTTAAATAAGGAAATCCTATGACAGTAACATGCAAAGCAGAAGAATCTCTCACTTGTAGCTGTGTTGATGTGGGGACGATTATTGACGGTTCAGATTGTTCTGTTGATATTCATCAAACCTATGCGAATAAAGCTGAAGCTGAAGCAGCACTTAATCGTTTCATTGAAAAAGCTCGCAAAACAGAAAGCGATCCTTGCGACATTAAAAGTGAAATCACCGAAACTGAAAATGGCGCAAATTTAACGGCTCGTTTTACATTTAGCTGCCAAGCTGAAGCGATGATTTTTGAATTAGCGAATCGCTAAAAACACTTTTAAAATTGACCGCACTTTATCATGCAAAATAAAGTGCGGTTATTTTTTTTAATTAAAACCCAATTAAATCACTATCGCAAACGTTTGCTTAATCTGATACAATCACGCCGTTTTATCATTTAACCTAAAAATATAGGACAACATTGTGAGCAAACCATCATTAAGTTATAAAGATGCAGGCGTGGATATTAATGCCGGTAACGAATTAGTTGAACGTATTAAACCACACGTAAAACGGACAACTCGCCCTGAAGTCATCGGGGGATTAGGTGGGTTTGGTGCATTATGTGCCATTCCGGGCAAATATAAAGAACCTATCCTTGTTTCCGGCACAGACGGTGTGGGCACCAAATTACGCTTAGCCATTGACTTAAAAAAACACGATACCATCGGTATTGATTTGGTTGCAATGTGTGTTAACGATTTAGTGGTTCAAGGTGCTGAACCATTATTCTTCTTAGATTACTACGCCACGGGCAAACTTGACGTAGATGTTGCCTCTGATGTGGTAAAAGGCATTGCAGAAGGCTGTGTACAATCGGGTTGTGCATTAGTCGGTGGTGAAACCGCCGAAATGCCAGGTATGTATCACGCTGGCGACTATGACCTTGCAGGTTTCTGTGTGGGAGTGGTCGAAAAATCAGAAATCATTGATGGTAGTCAAGTTAAAGCGGGTGATGCTTTAATCGCACTTGGTTCAAGTGGCCCACATTCAAACGGTTATTCTTTAATTCGTAAAGTCATTGATGTTGCTGGCGTCAACCCTGCTACTGAGCAATTAAATGGTCGTCCATTAAGTGAACAAGTACTTGCACCGACAAAAATCTATGTGAAATCTGTTCTCGCTTTAATCAAACAAACGGAAGTCCATGCTATCGCACACTTAACGGGTGGCGGCTTCTGGGAAAATATCCCGCGTGTATTACCGAAAAATACCAAAGCTGTCATTGATGAAGGTAGCTGGGAATGGCAACCGGTGTTCAAATGGTTACAAGAAAAAGGCAACATTGAAACCTATGAAATGTACCGCACATTTAACTGTGGCGTTGGTATGGTGATTGCATTACCGCAATCGCAAGTAGAAACCGCTTTAGCAATTTTAAAACAATCCGGTGAAAATGCCTGGTTAATCGGTCATATCGAAAGTGCGACAGATAACGAACCACAAGTTATCATTAAATAATTTTACTTTTCCATTTCAGGGCGAAAATTTCAGAATGAAAGGTTCGCCCTTCTTTTATGTAGAATAATATGAAAAAAATTGCCGTCCTGATTTCAGGGCAAGGATCAAATCTTCAAGCAATAATTGAGGCTTGTCAAACTGGGTTTATTCCAGGAAAGATTGTGACTGTCATCAGTAATAAAATAGATTCATTTGGCTTAGTACGCGCTAAAAGTGCGGGCATTCCTAGCCGCGTTTTTTTGCGCCAAGATTTTGCCTCTAATCTCGATATGGATAAGGCTATCGGTGATTATTTAGAAGATCTCAATGTTGATCTCATTGTATTAGCTGGTTACATGAAAATCTTAACCAAACCATTCACACAACGTTTTACGGGGAAAATTTTAAATATTCACCCTTCCCTTCTGCCAAAATATCCTGGGATACACACTTATCAAAGAGCACTTGAGAATGGCGAGAGCGAACATGGTACAACCGTGCATTTTGTCAATGAAGAGATCGATGGAGGCGCTATTGTATTACAAGCCAAAGTGCCTATTTTTCCTGGCGATACTGTCGAGGAGATTGAGCTTCGAACTCGTGAACAGGAATATCACATTTATCCTTTAGTGATTAAATGGTTTGTCGAAGATCGATTAAAACTCATTGAAAATCAAGCCTATTTAGACAGCAAACCGTTGCCACAGAATGGTTACGCTAATGAGTAAAGCGATATACGCTCTTGAAAAGAGTGACTTAAATCACCATTAAACAACCTGATTTTATGAAAAAAACAATAAACCCTGTATAATCGGGATTTTATTATTGTGGGATATAGTATGCAAATTAACTTTACTCAGATTTTTCAAGATAGCCTCAACTTTATGCGTAATCAGCGAAAAACCGTGCTGCTTTTCGTTGGGGTTTTCATTGCATCACAATTTATCAATGCATTAGTCAGTGTCCCAATGCCGAGTTTGGGTAATAATCCTAATCCATCGCAACAGGATATTATTAATGCATTGAGCAAAGTGGAGCCAACTGCGCTGATTGGATCTTTTGTATTTCAACAATTGTTGATGTCTTTTATTGCAACCTTCGGTATTGCAACTATTCATCATATTAGTCAGCAAAATCAAAATCCGATTAATCAAGGTCTCATGCTGACATTGCGTCGTTTTTTAGGGGTGGTAGTTTTAGATATTTTTATGAGCTTGCCACTTTTATTTGGCCTTGCTGATGTCATGAGCTCATCTTTAAGCAAAGATGAGCTCTCTCCTTTAAGCCAAAATGCGCTCTCTCCCCTAGCCTTTGTTTCAATGGTATTTGGTTTATTTTTCTTTGTTCGCCTATGCTTATCGCCTGTGCATTACATTGCATCCAATCAATCTATAGGACAAACTGCTTTACAAGTGTGGCGTGCGGGTGTTAAACGTAATGGCATATTGATTATTTATGCTTTGATCACTTATTTACTTCTACCTTTATTAGTGAATAGTGTTGGTGCAATCCTAGGTACATCATTTCTAAGTGTGATTTTTGGCATTTTGGTAGCATTATTTCAACTATTTATTTTGGTATTTACTTACCGTTTTTACAGTTTATTTATGAAGGCATAATATGAAGCAACTTCTTGAATTTATTCCGCTTGTTCTCTTTTTCATCACTTACAAAATGTTTGGGGTGCGTGATGCCGCTATCGTATTAGTGATTGCAACCCTTGTTCAAATGATTGTGCTCAAACTGAAATATGGTGTGATTGAGAAACAACAAAAAATCATGGCGATTGCTGTCGTCTTTTTTGGTTTACTCACAGCTTACTTCAATGAAATCAAATATTTACAATGGAAGGTCACGATTATTAATGCCCTCTTTGCCATTGTGTTATTAGTTGCACAATTCCAATTCAATACGCCACTGGTGAAAAAGTTATTAGGCAAAGAAATCCAATTACCGGATAATGTGTGGAACAAATTAAATATAGGCTGGGCAGGATTTTTCATTCTGTGCATGCTCGTAAATATTTATATCAGTCAAAATATGTCTGAAGATGCTTGGGTTGATTTTAAATCTTTCGGTTTACTTGGTATGACCTTTGTTGCAACAATCATCAGCGGTGCTTATATTTACCGTTACTTACCTAAAGATGATCAAAAGAATGATGGGGATAAATAATGGTTACAAATCTTACTGATAAAAACGGTCGTCAATCTAAAGGCGTATTATTACTACGCACCCTAGCGATGCCTTCAGACACCAATGCGAACGGCGATATTTTTGGTGGCTGGATTATGTCACAAATGGATATGGGCGGCGCAATTTTAGCGAAAGAAATTGCCCACGGCCGTGTCGTCACCGTTGCAGTTGAAAGTATGAACTTCATTAAGCCTATCTCGGTAGGGGATGTGGTTTGCTGCTACGGACAATGTCTTAAAGTGGGTCGTTCTTCTATTAAAATTAAAGTAGAAGTCTGGGTAAAAAAAGTCTCTAGCGAACCCATTGGTGAACGCTATTGTGTCACCGATGCGGTATTTACCTTCGTTGCAGTGGATGCTGACGGAAAATCTCGCAGCATCCCACGTGAAGGCAACCATGAATTAGAACAAGCCTTAAAAACGATTGAAGAATTGCACTTAAGTTGCTAATAGGAGAAGCTATGTACTATGTAATTTTTGCCCAAGACATTCCCGGCACCTTAGAAAAACGTCTTGCTGTACGTGAACAACATCTTGCTCGTTTAAAACAATTACAAGCAGAAGGACGCTTATTAACAGCGGGCCCCAACCCTGCCATTGATGATGAAAATCCAGGCGAAGCTGGCTTTACTGGCTCGACAGTGATTGCTCAATTCGAAAGCCTGTCTGCAGCAAAAGACTGGGCAGCACAAGATCCTTACGTAGAAGCGGGCGTTTATGGTGATGTAATTGTGAAGCCATTCAAAAAAGTTTTCTAAATAAAACGAACTCTACACTCAAAGACGGATCTAAATATCCGTCTTTCTCTTTATATGGAATCTCCTATGCGAGCACTTAAACACACGACAATTTCGTTATTAATTTTAACCGCACTTTCAGGCTCAGCTTTGGCTAATCAGCATGCCCATAAAAGCAAAAATGAAACGGTGCCACAAATTAACCTTGCAGAAGAACAAGCCAAATGGGCACAGCAACAGCACGCTCATGAATTAAAGTTGATTGAACAACGCGCGACTTTTCTGCAATTAGAGTCGCTCCTAAAAAGTGCGGTCAAAAATAATCATGTTTCTAATAATGCCAAATTATTTCTTGGGCTTATTGATTCTTTAAAAGGTTATCCATTGCAAACTGATGCTATGGCGGCTTATTTAGATGCGCGTGTAAAAACCGTTAATCGCGATACGCCTCGTGAAGAAGTGAATGCATTGAGAACAGACATTGAACAATTTATTCAGCAACATTCCTCTCATTTTCTACGTGGAAAATTAGAACAAAGTATTTTTACGTTGTTAATCAATGCTGAAGATACTCAAGCACTTGCCAAACTCACGCCAAATAATTTGGAAAGACAAATTGCTGTACTTACGGCTAAATATCAAATAGAAGCATCCAATACTAGTCAAACGGCAGAAAACCAATCAAACGACAAGAATAAATCGGCTATTTTGTCTGAATATGAACAGCTTTGGCTCAACAATGCTGAACTTCCGAATGATGCTCAGCTGTGGGCGGCTTGGTATTCACAAGGTGGACGGACTGAAGAGAAGATCTATCAAAAAGCGGAAATGCTCTTTGGTAAAAATGATGCGAAAGGTCTCGAAATACTCGCTAAAGAATTAGAAAAAGTTGATGGTGCGAAAGAAAATGCTCAGGTAAATATCGATTTGGCTCTTTATTTGGATCTCTTAAAAAATCCAGCTAATTTGAAAACACTCGCTGAGTCATTGCCATTAATTGATGGTAATACGAATAAAATTATCCATAAATTTGCCGTAGTGCTAGGTTTTACTCGTTATTTGCGAACCATTCCGGAAAATATGGATGAGCCAACCTTCACCCCTTACGAGCAATGGGCGAAGACTTGGCAATTAAACGAAACTGAATTACGTGATTGGAAAATCGCCTTTATTAGCCGTTTCTTTGATAACGAAAGCCCCAACTTTGTGCAATGGCGCGATCAAGAAATCCTAAAACTGAATGCCGATAACCTCATTGAACGTCGTTTGCGTACGGCTATTTGGCAAAAAACGGATTTATTAGGTTGGTTGAATGCCCTTTCCAATGAAGCGAAGCAAAAACAAGAATGGCGTTATTGGATGGGGAAAGCACTCGAAAAAGAGAATGTCACAAAAGCCAAAGAAATATTCTCTGAATTAAGCAACGAACGCGGATTCTACCCAATGTTAGCGACAGCAAAATTATATCCTGAAAATCGTGGCGCAGGATATGATTTCGGTCAAGCAGAATTATATGTCGCGCGGAGTATTTCCGATCCCTACTGGGCACATGAATATAAAAAATTTCAACCAGAGCTCGCAGAAATTGCTGAATTACGTCAATTAGATCGATTAGGCGCTGCCAAACAACGTTGGCGTTTTCTGTTAGAAAAATTATCGCAAGAAGAACAACTACAGATTGCTTTAAGCCAATATGCGAATGAACAAAATTGGTTTGAATTAGGTGTGGATGGGTCGATTATTGCGAAAGCATGGGATTATATCGGATTACGTTTACCAAATGCTTATAGTCAATATTTTGATATTGCTCTCAGTAATGTGAATCTCAGCGAAACGGAACCTCAAGCGATTGTGGATAATCGTGTAACCAAAACTTTTGCGATGGCAATTGCTCGCCAAGAAAGTGCTTGGAATCCAATGGCACAATCTTCCGCAAATGCGCGAGGATTAATGCAGCTATTACCAAGTACCGCGCAAAAAACGGCAGAAAATCAGCAACTTCCTTATAATGGAGAGTTAGATTTATTCAAACCGCTTAATAATATTTTACTCGGTACGGCTCACTTAAATGAGTTAAATGCTAAATACCCTAATAACCGCATTTTGATCGCCTCCGCCTATAATGCGGGAGCAAGCCGTGTAGAAAAATGGCTTGCGAGAGCCAATGGCAAATTGGCCATGGATGAATTTATTGCCTCTATTCCGTTCTTTGAAACGCGAGGTTATGTTCAAAACGTATTAACTTACGATTTTTACTATCAACACCTACAAGACAAAGAAAAATTACAAACCTTTAGCAAAGAGGAATACGATCGGCTATACTAGTCGCACTAGTTTAATAGTATAGGATTGTTGATATGTATATTAGTCGCAATTTAGAACAATGGAATGCTTTCCTCGCGACCTTGCAAGCCGCGTTTGAACAAGGGAAAGCACAAGATTTATTAACGCTTCTGCTCACGCCAGATGAGCGTGATGCAGTGGGTTTACGTTTACAAATCGTGGCGCAGTTATTGGATAAAAATCTCTCACAACGAGAGATTCAACAAAATCTCAATACCAGTGCGGCAACCATTACTCGTGGTTCTAATATGCTCAAAACAATGGATCCAGATTTTATAAACTGGGTGAAAAGCCAACTCGATGAGCAAGCTGCAAAAAACTAAGCGAATTCTGACCGCACTTTTACATCTTTTTCGCCCATCTTGGTGGAAAAAAAATTGGCAGCGGGTTGCGTGGTGTTTTTCTCTCGCAATCCTGGCATTTTTCATTTGCTTCCGCTTTATCCCTGTTCCCTTCTCTGCCTATATGGCACAGCAAAAAATCGGGCACTTATTACAGTTGGATTTCAGCTATTCAATCAAATACGATTGGGTGAGCCTTGATGAAATCTCACCAAATATGCAGCTTGCGGTGATTGCCGCTGAAGATCAAAAATTTCCCAACCACTGGGGCTTTGATTTTGAGGCGATTCAAAAGGCCTTTAAATTTAATGAAAAATCTCGCCGAACCCGAGGCGCTTCAACGATTTCTCAACAAACAGCAAAAAACCTCGTTCTCTGGCATGGACAAAGTTGGTTTCGCAAAGGATTAGAAGTTCCCACAACGGCATTAATGGAAATCTTTTGGTCCAAAGAACGCATTTTAGAAGTGTATTTGAACATCGCAGAATTTGGTAATGGCATCTTTGGTGTAGAAGCGGCTAGTCGCTATTACTTCAAAAAATCAGCGAAGAATTTAACTCAATCAGAAGCGGCATTACTCGCAGCGGTTTTACCAAACCCTATCATCTATAAAGTGAATAAGCCTAGTGCGTTAGTTCGTAAAAAACAAAGTTGGATTATGCGACAAATGAATGGATTAGGCTTAAATTACCTAAAAGAAATGTAGATTTGCCATAAAGAAAAAACCTTGAAACTCACTTTAAGTTTCAAGGTTTTAAATTTGGTGGAGATAATCGGGATCGAACCGACGACCTCTTGAATGCCATTCAAGCGCTCTCCCAACTGAGCTATATCCCCAAATAACGCAAGCTATGATAAATTTCGGCTGATAAACTGTCAATATTGAAATAATCAAATCTCGCTTATCAGCCTAAATATTAAGCGTTTTGAGATTTAATAAAATCAATGGCACGTTGGATACGCGCTAACACACGTTCACGACCGATACCCACTAATGTCACATCCATAGAAGGTGATTGACCTGAGCCTGTTACAGCTACGCGTAATGGCATCCCGACTTTACCCATACCCACTTCTAATTCAGCCGCGGTTTGTTCAATCGCTTCATGCGTAGAATGTAAATCCCAGCTAGAAAGTGCGGTCAATTTTTCTTTTACTTTTTCAAGTGGTTCAATCGCCGCTACTTTAAAGTGTTTCTTCACCGCTGCTTCATCAAAACTTTCAAACTCTTCGAAGAAATAACGGCTTGCTGATGCCATTTCTTTTAAGGTTTTACAACGTTCTGCAAGCATCGTCACGATTTCAGTTAATGCTGGGCCATTTGATGTATCAATACCTTGATCTTTATAGTGCCATGCAAGGTGTTTTGCCACATATTCAGGTGGTAATTCACGAATATAGTGGTGATTTAACCACAATAATTTTTCTGTGTTAAATGCACTTGCAGATTTACTCACGTGATCTAATTCGAAGAATTTAATCATTTCTTCACGTGTAAAGATCTCTTGGTCACCATGGCCCCAACCTAAACGAACAAGATAATTGATTAAGGCTTCTGGTAAATAACCGTCATCACGATATTGCATCACACTTACCGCACCATGACGTTTTGAGAGTTTTTGGCCATCATCACCATTAATCATGGAAACGTGCGCATATACTGGAATTGGTGCGCCTAACGCTTTTAAGATATTAATTTGACGCGGGGTGTTGTTAATATGGTCTTCACCACGCACAACATGAGTAATGCCCATATCCCAGTCATCCACTACCACACAGAAGTTGTAGGTTGGTGAACCATCGGTACGACGAATAATTAAATCATCTAATTCACTGTTGCTGATTTCAATGCGACCACGCACCGCATCATCAAATACGACTGAACCTTCTGTTGGATTTTTAAAACGCACAACATGTGGCTCATCGGCTGCATGATTGTGATCATGTAAACAATGACGGTCATAACGTGGTTTTTCTTTGTTTTGCTCTTGTGTATGACGTAATTCTTCAAGGCGCTCTTTAGAGCAATAGCAACGATAAGCCAAGCCTTGTTCAATCATTTCATCAATCACTTGATTGTAACGATCAAAGCGTTTGGTTTGATAATAAGGACCATGCTCCCAAGCAAGGTTTAACCACTCCATCCCTTCAATGATTGCCGCTGTTGCTTCCGGTGTAGAACGCTCTAAATCGGTATCTTCAATACGTAATACAAATTCACCGTTGTTATGTTTTGCAAATAACCAAGAATAAAGGGCTGTACGTGCACCGCCCACGTGCAAATAACCTGTCGGGCTTGGGGCAAAACGCGTACGTACTTTGACATTCGGATCTAATTCAAAAGGAGGATCAATTTTCATTTTCTTAATAACCTATTCATTTACAAAAATTACCTTTATTTTACTACGACTTGCGTGACTTCTAAATAAAAAATCTGATTTTATGCCTATTTTTGCAACAACTAGACGCTTTTTCATAAAAATATATTGACTGAAATCTCATTATACTTATAATGCCAATCCACAACATTAAGGGCGATTAGCTCAGTTGGGAGAGCACCTCCCTTACAAGGAGGGGGTCACTGGTTCGAGACCGGTATCGCCCACCACTTTTTCCAAAGTAAACTTTAATGTTGTAAAAGTTTGACCAAGCGGGCGATTAGCTCAGTTGGGAGAGCACCTCCCTTACAAGGAGGGGGTCACTGGTTCGAGACCGGTATCGCCCACCACTTTTCTAAAGTGTTCTTTCCGCTCAAACTTTCCCATTATTTAAACGCTTTTCTTATGTGGGCGATTAGCTCAGTTGGGAGAGCACCTCCCTTACAAGGAGGGGGTCACTGGTTCGAGACCGGTATCGCCCACCACTTAATTTTAGTGTTTAAATAAATCCGAATACCTTTTCAGGTGCATCGGGCGATTAGCTCAGTTGGGAGAGCACCTCCCTTACAAGGAGGGGGTCACTGGTTCGAGACCGGTATCGCCCACCACTTTTCTTAAAGTCCGTTTTAAAATCAGTCAAATTAGCATTAGTTCTGTTTTATCTTATAAATAAAAACGGCCACAAAACGTTTCGTTTTATGACCGCACTTCTATCTAACTTTTGGATTAAACTGGCTCTAAACCTAACACTTTACGTCCGTTGATACTCGCAATATCAACCATTGCATCAAGATGTGGGAAACGACAGCCTGCAGCAAGCAAACTTAGCTCTTGCCACAAATCCCCTTCGCAAAGTGGTACCATGTAATCACAGATATTATCCGTACCTAATGCCACGGTAATTCCCTCTGGAATCATTTCATCTGCCGGTGTCAGTGCATTATGGAAAGGCATTAAATCTTCTTTGCGATTACTATCAATCCACGCCATTGGACAAGCAATCATCATCATTTTTGCCTGACGCATTTTCTCATAAAGTTTATAGCGGTATTCTTTGCTATGTGCACCAATGGAAATACCATGGATTGCCACGACTCGACCTTCCATACCATGTTCGATGGTTTTGTCACAAAGCTGCTCAGTTTCTTTTTCTTTCGGAGAGTTGAATTGATCCACATGCACATGACACATAATTCCGCGAGATTTAGCAGTATCAAGCAGAATGTCCATTGCTTCAAGGCCGCGACCATAATCAAGCTCATCACGATAAGGCAAGCCACCAATCATATCGACCATATCAGAGCCAATATCAAACCATTTGCGAGCTTCTGGCTCAATGACCCCTTTTAAGGTCTGATTTGCGAATTTCAAAATAATGTCATGCTTATAGACTTCGCGAGCTTTGTGTGCAGCAATGATGGCTCTGTCTTCACAAATCGGGTCAATATCCACAAAAGTACCAAATGCCGTCACCCCTTGGGAAATCATCAACTCAATCGATTGACAGAAACGAGCGTAATAATCATCAACACTGGATGTGCGTTTAACTTCGTCCACTAAATCCCATTTTTGTTGAAGATTACTGTTGTGGTAAATGCCAATTTTTTCGGGTGTCATTGTAAAAGCACGATCTGCGTGAGCATGGGCATTAACCCAGCCACCTTTTTTAATAATTTCGTCTCGAATAAACGTTTTAAAGCTACGAACGTGATTTCTCATAATAACTCCGCCAAAAAAGAAAGGAAAAGAGAGACGAGAAGTGTATTAATTGAAAAGCAAACCCAATAAAGGATCTGAGCTATTGTGAATTGTTTACAATGTTATGAAAAATTCGCAGATTTTAATTAATAACATCTTTTCAGTCTTTCAACTGGGTGCAAAGTATAAAATTTTAAGCACAAAAAAGCTATCTATTTATTGATAAAAGAACGCTCTTGTTTGAAAACCTCTAAGAATAAGCCGAGCGGTGGGCGGCTAGAAGATTGCTCAGTATAAGTGCGGTCAAATTTCTTATAGTTTCCTTTGCGATCAATATGATACTGTGTGCCATCCGGCTGAATAATGACATTCCAACGGAAATTCGATGCCAACGCCCAAGGATCGCCATTAAGCTCAAATAAATTGCGACCTTGTGCATAATCCGAAACTGGATTTTTCACTTTAAAGATTGATGACATCAATGCCGGTAACAAATCAGTATGACTCGTTAATTTAGAGACTTCTTGCACCGGTAAATCTTTCCAGTAAACAATAAACGGCACTTGGATTTCATCACGACCAAAATAGTTTTCTTGATCTTTTTCATCCAGTTTATTAAAGGTTGTACCATGTTCTGCTGTAATAATGACTATCGTATTCTCTAAAGAAACTGATGCTAAGGTTTCATCAATCTGTTGGTCTATATCTGCAATCGATCTGGTGTAATTTTCTTCCGTTTTATCCATAATATCTAAATCCACATAAGCAAACCAAGGCTTATCATTTTTTAAGAGTGATAAAACACCATTTCTCGCGTCTTTTGGCGAAGAGGCTTTCACTTTAGGCAATTTCACATTACGGAATAAGGCTTGTTTAAATAAGCTATCTTTAAATGCCGTAGACGAATAAGTGACAAATTGATATTTCTCATCTTGTAGCTTTTTAATTAATACCGACGGTGTGTGATTACTCAAAATACTGTCCGTATAATTCGCATTCAGTCCATAAAATAAGCCCACTAAGCCGGCATTGTTCGTATTGCCGCTACTGTAATGATTCGTAAATTGAGTAGAGCTTGTGGCAAATTCAAACAATTTAGGCATTTTCTCACTAGTCAGTGCATCATAACGTAAGCCTGAAACGGTAATCACGAGGATATTTGGTTTGTTCTCAACTTGCTCAAACTGAAGGTCTTTTTTCGGATAATCAAGTTTTAATGCGTCTAAACGCCCTTCTTGCTCTAAGCGCTGAGAGTATGTTTCCGCATTAATAAATCCTTGTTTTTCCAAAAAGGTTCGAGCAGTCATTGGATAAGAAAGCGGGAAATTTGAGCGTTGCATGGTAATCGGACGATATAAAAATGCATCCGCCCAAGCGTAAATTAAATGTGTTGCAACAAAAGTAGATGTCAGCACGAATCCTACTTTTTTCAGCCATTTCTGACGTTCTAAACTACGTAATTTTTCCCAACTCCAACGGGAAAAAAGCATTTGGATTAGCAAAATAATCGGCATTGGCGCAAAGAAAATTTGCCAATCTCGTGAAAGTTCCCCTTTTTCAGGATTAACTAATAAATTCCAAACGATAGAAGAAAGGTGGATATTGAAGCGGTTAAAAACTTCCGTATCAAACAGTAATAAAGTGGTGCAAATTGTCGCGATAATCACCGTTAGTCCACGGAAAGTACGGTGATTTTTGATGATGAAACTCAGCGGGAAAATAACTAGCAAATACAAGGCAAAAACACAAAAGCTGAAATGCCCTAATAAGCTGATAAAGAAATAAATTTTACCGAGTAAGGTGTCTGGCCAATCAATGAGAAAGGCATAACGACTACCAATAAGAATTGAGATGATAATGTTAAAAAAAGCAAACCAATGCCCCCACGAAATTTTTCGTGAGGTTTCTTCACGGTATTCACGTCCGTTGAATTTGCTTTTTTTAAACCACCACATTTTACTTTGTTTTCACCGAATTCATCAGAGAGTTGGCAAAGGCTTGTGCTAATGCTTCACGCTGTGCGGCTGGCACGCTAGTGGTTAATAAATTACTGGCCATATTGCCTAAAGCGATAAGAGAAAGATCAACGGGCGCTTTGTGAGTTTCAAGCACGCTAATCATATCGTTAATGATGGCATTAACTTGCCCATCGGAATACTTTGAATGTTGAGCCATTTGGAATGTTTAAGCCTGTTCTAAATACAAAAAAACTTCTCATATCATACCTGATAATTTCTCCAATCTGAATAATTTCTTTTTTCTTGCTTAAAAAGTGCGGTTATAATTTAAGGTAAATTTTACGAAGGAAAAAATTATGAGCATTACGGTTAATCAAATCGTGCTACATCAACTAGTTAAGCACGCTGAAAATGAAACCACTACCATGGAAAGTGTGTTGCGTGATGAACTTCTCACCATTACGCCAGAAGTCGAACAAATGATGTTGCAATTACATCAAGGTTATCAAAATAAAGGCAAAGCATTTGGTGTCTTCCAAGATAATTCCATTTTTGCACAAGATCTGAATCGTTTATTAGAAAATGAAATCAACTTTTTAAATTTCAGCCAACAATCCACAAAATTATTAGCGCAAGAATTGGGCAAATATAATTTTGCTGACAGTGGCACGCTAATCCTATGCCAATATAACTTTTTAGCAACTGATTACTTATTCATCGCCCTGTTAGATAGTCGTATCAGTATGTTAGTTGACGAAAATCTTGAAATTCGCCGTACAGAATACTTAGATATCACACAATTTGATATTGCTGCACGAATTAACCTAACTGATTTGCAAGTAAACGCAAACTCAAACCGCTATCTTACTTTTATTAAAGGTCGCGTTGGTCGTAAAATCAGTGACTTCTTTATGGATTTCTTAGGGGCAGAAGAAGGTTTAAATCCGCAAGTTCAAAACCAATGCCTATTACAAGCAGTCAGTGACTACTGTGAACAGGGTGAATTGAACAAAGAACAAACTCAAGCGGTGAAAAAACAGGTATTTGAATACTGCAAAGGTCAATTAGCAAGCGGTGATGAAATTGCCTTAACTGAACTTTCAGCAAATTTACCGACTCTAAACGAGCGCCCTTTTGTCACCTTTACAGAAGAGCAAGATTACGGCTTGGAAGAAACGATTCCACCAGTACGTTCAGCCTTAAAAACATTAACGAAATTTTCAGGTTCCGGTAAAGGGGTGACATTAAGTTTTGATGCGGATTTATTGAATAATCGTATTGAATGGGATCCACTTACAGATACTTTAACAATCAAAGGGATACCACCAAATTTGAAAGATCAACTTCAAAAAGCATTAAAGTGCGATAATTAATTTGGCAAGATCATAAAGTTTCGGTATCATTCGACATAACTTTGCAGTAAAAGGTAAAAAATATGCAATTAAAAACATTTTTAGGTGCAGTTGTTTTAGCATTAAGCTTAACTTCTTGTTCAACTGTACAAAAAGTAGTTTATCGTATTGATGTACCACAAGGTAACTATTTAGAAGCGGCTACTGTGGCACAAGTAAAACCTGGCATGACAGCCCAACAAGTACAATATTTACTTGGCACACCGGTTTTAATTGATCCTTATAGTAACTTAACTTGGTATTACGTGTTCTTACAACAACACTCTTACCAAAAACCTGAACAGCACACATTTACAGTGAAATTCGATCAAAACGGTTTAGTGAGCAGTGCAGAATTAGATAAGCCATTACCTGAAGTGGCAAAACAAGACGAAAATAATACTATTATCAGCACACCTGAAAACGCAGGTAAGAAAAGCTGGTGG
Source organism: Haemophilus parainfluenzae (assembly GCF_014931275.1). Lineage (NCBI taxonomy): Bacteria > Pseudomonadati > Pseudomonadota > Gammaproteobacteria > Pasteurellales > Pasteurellaceae > Parahaemophilus > Parahaemophilus parainfluenzae. The sequence continues at coordinate 1,005,586 of NZ_CP063110.1, read as the reverse complement.
AAATTCTGGTAGTCATAAAAAAACAATACCTGCTTGTCATATCAAGCAGGTTCGTTGTATTACAAGGGAATAAAAATGTCAAAAATTCTATTAGTTGATGATGATATTGAACTAACAGATTTACTTGCAGAAGTCTTACGACTGACTGGTTTTGAAATCGAAGTCGCAAATAATGGTCAAGAAGCATTAGACAAGTTAAACTCAAGTCACCAATTAGTCTTATTGGATGTCATGATGCCTGTATTAAACGGCATTGAAACACTCAAGAAAATTCGTCAAACATCAAACGTCCCTGTAATGATGCTTACTGCGCGTGGTGAAGAAATCGATCGTGTACTAGGCTTAGAGCTTGGTGCCGATGACTATTTGCCAAAACCATTTAACGATCGTGAGTTGGTTGCCCGCATTAAGGCAATTTTACGTCGCGTTAGCCCATCAGAAAGTTCTCAAAATTCGACCGCACTTCCATCAGAAGAGAATACATTGGAATTTTGTGGTTTAGTGCTTCATTCTGGTCTTCAACAAGCCTCTTATAAAGGCCAAGATCTCGGTCTAACTGGCTCTGAATTTGCCCTACTTCATAAACTTGTGCTTCGCCCTGGACAAATTGTCTCGCGTGAAGAATTAAGTATGAATGTGCTTGGCAAACACCTTTCTCCTTTCGATCGCTCGATTGATATGCATATGTCAAACTTGCGCAAAAAACTTCCAGAAAGAGACAATGGCTTACCATGGCTGAAAACGCTACGTGGTCGTGGTTACTTATTGGTTTGTGAATAATGCTTATTAAGAAATTTAGCTTAAATCAGCTCACTATACGCACATTCACTGTCTTTTGGTTGGCATTCTTTGCCATGACCGCGCTTTTAGTCGCACTCCCTTATTTTGATAGTCGCTTATACTCAGATTTAAATCAAAATGAAATATCGAGCTATCAAAAGAAACTCGTTGAATCAATCCGTAACAATAGAATCAATGGTATTCTCGCAGGCGTTCCTGTGCTTCCAACTGATAAATTCGACTCTGCTCGCCCAGTCATCATGACGCCTGAAAAAGAAATCTTCGGCGCTTTAGGCGAAGAAAGAATACATATTGCTCAGTTCGCCCAAGAATCAAGTAACTTTGCCCAGCCACAACGCAAAACGTTTAAAGATATTCAAATTGCAGGACCTTTTAAAGTCTATATTGGCGATTCTGACCAAGCATCCGAATTATTCTTTGTGTCTCGAGCAAATGGCCAACAAGAAATTTTACGTTATATGCTTGATCACCCTTGGATCTTGCTGCTCTTAACGTTAATTATCACAACTCCTTTGCTTTGGTGGTTTACTCACACCATCGTCAAACCTATTACCAATTTGCAAAAAGCCGCGAATAGCGTGGCATTAGGTAACTTCAAAGTTGATAATGAGTTAGCGAATCATGGCCCATCAGAATTGCGAGAAGTCGGTCAAAGTTTTAACAAAATGTCGATTGCGATTGATAATCTAATTTCAAACCAACACAATCTACTTTCATCCATCTCACATGAATTAAAAACACCATTAACGCGTTTGCAGCTTTCCACTGCGCTAGTTCGTCATCAAACAGGTGATATTGAACCCGTCAAACGTATTGAAAAAGAAATACAACGAATGGATAAGATGATTAGTGAATTGCTGCTCATTTCCCGCCAACAAATGCATTCTCAAATGGAGCACAATTTATTTTCTATTGATCAACTCTGGGACGATGTCATAAAGGATGCTCTATTTGAAGCTGAGCAACGAAAAATAACTTGTGATGTGAATATCTCTATCTTACATCCTGAAAAGCACATGATTTATGGTAACCTTAGCTTACTTACCAGTGCAATTGAAAACATTGTTCGTAATGCATTGAAATACACTAAAGACCGTATTTTTCTCACTATTAACTTACAAAAAAATGAACAGGATGAGAACTGCCTACAAATTCGAGTGGATGATAATGGCTTAGGCTTACCACCTGAAGAGTTTGATAAAATCTTTAAGCCATTTTATCGTGTAGATGAAACCCGAACACGGGCCACTGGTGGAACAGGGTTGGGATTAACCATTGTTTATAACGTAGTTAATGAGCACCATGGAAAAGTATGGGCAGAATCCAGTAATTTAGGTGGACTTGCCGTCACTATTCAACTTCCATTATGGAAACAAAGTTAGTTCAAACAAAAGGCGATATTTTCATATCGCCTTTTTCTTATTTAATTTTCACCCGTTTTAATCGCAGTGCATTTGACAGTACAGAAAGCGAACTCATCGCCATGGCTGCACCGGCCAGGACAGGACTTAAGTAGCCCAATGCGGCAAGTGGAATACCTAACACATTGTAAATTAAGGCGAAGAATAAGTTTTGCTTAATATTTTTTAATGTTGCACGAGAAATCATTAATCCATCGACTAACTGATCCACCGAATGCTGCATGAGTGTCGCCGATGCAGTTTGTTCTGCAACATCAGAACCCGATTTCATCGCAAAGCTTACGTTAGCCATCGCTAATGCGGGTGCATCATTCACACCATCACCAACCATTGCCACCACTTTGCCTTGCTGACGTAATGTCTCAATGTAAGCAGCTTTGTCACGTGGACTGCAATTACCCTGTGCAGTTTTCACTCCTACTTGTTGGGCAACATAATCAACGACAGATTGCTGATCACCACTCATTATCACCACATCAATATTATGTTGATGTAAACGCTGAATCGCTTGCAAACTATCCTCTTTTAGACTGTCTGCTAGGGCAAATGCACCTATTGGGTTGTTATCTACAGATACCGCAACAATACTCGCAATTTGCCAAATTTCTTGCATATTATCTAGTAAGGTTAAGTCACAATAAGTCGGCTTACCCACTTTAACCAAACCAACTCCTTCAATGTGAGCTGAGATGCCCATACCCACTTCTGAATGAACTGAAAGTGCGGTCGGAATTTCAAGTGATTTTTCCTGTGCAGCCAGGACTATCGCTTTAGCTAAAGGATGATTGGCATTTTGCTCAACGGAAGCCGCAATGCGATATAAATCTTCCTCAGAATAGAGCGCACTTTGTGGTTGCCAAACAGCGGCAATTTTGAGTTCTCCTTGAGTTAGCGTTCCTGTTTTATCTAATACCACCGTATCCACATGCGCTGCCTCTTCCATGGATGCTGCATCTTTAAACCAAATCCCTGCATTGACTGCTTTCCCCATTCCCACCATTATGGCAGCAGGTGTAGCAAGCCCTAACGCACAAGGACAAGCGATAACTAACACGGCAACCGCATGAATTAAAGCGGTAACCCAATCACCTTTTATCCACCAGGTTGCTCCAAATGTTATCGCGGAAATCAATAACACGGCTGGCACAAATACAGCAGCAACTTTATCGGCAAAACGAGCAATCGGTGCTTTTGTACCTTGCGCCTCTGAGAGCGCTTTCATCATATCGCCCAATAGGGTTTGCTGACCGAGTTGATTGGCTCGATAAATAAGGCTACCTTGTGTCACCATTGCCCCCGCAAGCACAGGACTTTGAGACATTTTTTCTAATGGTTGAGATTCACCGGTTAAATGACTCTCATCGCACCAACCACTACCCTGTTCAACTACGCCATCAGCTGCAATACGTTCACCTTGATTAGCTCGTAAAATATCTCCTATTTTTACTTGATCGAGAGGAATCGTTTCCCAACGATTTTCACGTTGAACACTGACTTGTTTTGGGGTGAGTTGTAATAATAGCCCTAAACTGTTTAAGCTTTGTTTCTTCGTTCTTTCCTCAAGAAATTTCCCTAGGCTGACAAAACCAATTACCATCACCGATACTTCAAAATAGACATGAGATGCGCCATCATGTCCCATTGACTGATGATAAAACAGCATAAAGACCGAATAGAGATAAATCACCAACGTACCAGTACTTACCAGTACATCCATATTGGCCAAACCACCTCGAATACTACCAATCGCACCTTTATAAAAAGGAATGGCTAACCAAAGTTGCACAATACTCGCAAGAACAAATTGCCACATTGGTGGAATCATCCAAGAATGATGATTAAACATCATTCCGATCATTCCGATTAAAAAAGGAATGTTAATGAACAAAAGCAACCATAAACGCGGACTAATCTTCGTTTCATTAGGTGCGCTAGGTAGCACATTTTGCTTTAGAATGCCATTAAATCCCGCTTTTTGAATAATTGTCAAAATATCTTGTTCTGAAGCCTGAGATGAATCAAATACTACGTGCGCTTCCTCTGCCGCAAAATTCACGCCCGCGTCAGAGACAAAATCATTTCGATTCAACACCTTTTCAATCCGGTTAGCACAGGATTGACAGGTCATTCCCTCGATTTGAATGGCTATTTTTTTATTCTGTTGCATCAAAACCTGCTTCTTCAATTGTTTCAATTAATTGTGGAATACTAACCGCACTTTCATCAAAGGTAACCACTGCTTTACCATCATCAAGTGTTACTACGGCTTTTTCTACGCCATTAAGTTCTTCTAACACTCTTGTGACGCTTTTCACACAACCACCACAAGTCATTCCTGTTACATGTAATGTAATTGATTTCATATTTACTCCTTAATTATTGATATAGATTGAAATTGAGTTTACTATAAACCTTAACATAAGGTTAAGGTCAAGGATTTTTTATGAACATCAGTGAAGTGGCAAAATTAGTCGGTTTATCAAGTAAACAAATTCGGGATTATGAAAAGTCCGGCTTATTAAAACCAGCACAGCGAAGCCTTTCCGGTTATCGCCATTATGAAGAAAAGGATTTAGAACGACTACGTTTTATTCGTCACTCTCGAGATGTAGGGTTTTCACTCCAACAAATTCACCAACTTTTGCAATTACAGGATAATCCCAATCGTAGTAGCCGAGAAGTTAAAGCACTTACGACGCAGCATATTAAAACATTGAATGAGCAAATTCATCACTTGCAAAAAATGGTAGAGGAATTGGAACGATGGCATAACGCTTGTCAGGGCAATGATTACCCTGAATGCAGTATTTTAGAAGGATTAAAAGGATAAATTAATATTCCCAGCTTTCAGGATCGATGCCTAAATCACGCATGATCTCTTTGGCATTTTCAGGAATCTCATCATGGCGTTCTTTCATTAAATCTGCATCAGTCGGTAATGGCTGCCCCGTAAAAGCATGCAAGAATGCCTCACAAAGCAATTCACTATTTGTTGCATGACGCAAACTTTTCAGCTGACGACGCGTACGCTCGTTCGTCAAAATTTCCAATACTTTAATTGGAATAGACACTGTAATTTTTTTGACTTGCTCGCTCTTTTTGCCATGCTCTGCATAAGGGCTAATATATTTGCCATCCCAGTTTGCCATAATGCACCTTAAATAACCTGATAATTTATCCGTATTTTAATGAAAAATAAGCAAAATGACAATCTAGACGGCTAAAAGTATAGCATGCTATTTCCCTTACATTCACTTACAAACATTTACAATAATTTGCAGAACTAAAAACCATTACCTTTGACTAAATGCCTGTTGCATTCGCAATACATTATTGTTATTTGAAGATAACGACATGTTTAATATTGAGGTCTATTATGTCAAAAAAACTTTTTGCTGAATTCTTCGGCACATTTTGGTTAGTTTTCGGTGGTTGTGGTAGTGCAATCTTTGCTGCTTCTGTCAACCTAGGTATCGGTTATGTGGGCGTTGCATTTGCCTTCGGTTTAACCGTATTAACCATGGCTTACGCAGTAGGTCACATTTCTGGTGGGCACTTTAACCCAGCTGTAACACTTGGTTTAGTAGCAGGCGGTCGTTTCTCTGCGAAAGATGCTCTTCCATACATCGTTTCTCAAGTAGTTGGTGGTTTAGTAGCGGGTGCTGCACTTTATCTTATCGCATCAGGTAAAGCGAGCTTTGATGTGACTGCAGGTTTTGCATCTAATGGCTACGGCGAACACTCTCCTGAAGGTTATTCTTTAGAAGCAGTATTCGTAGCAGAAGTATTATTGACTGCATTCTTCTTATTAATCATCATGGGTTCAACTCATAAAAATGCAGCTGCAGGTTTTGCGCCAATTGCAATTGGTTTAGGCTTAACATTAATCCACTTAATCAGCATTCCTGTATCAAATACCTCTGTAAACCCGGCTCGTAGTACTGCAGTTGCGGTATTCCAAGGTTCTTGGGCAATCGACCAATTATGGTTATTCTGGGTTGCGCCAATTATCGGTGGTATTTTAGGTGGTATTATCTACCGCACTTTATTAGCGAAAAATAACTAAGATTTCGTTTATAGAGAAAGAAGAAGGCATCATCAGATGCCTTCTTTTTTATCTTTTATATTGTCTAATCCAAATATATAAATAAAAACCACCTTTCGGTGGTTTTAGTCAATTATAAGGTTTTTGCAAGATCTTTTAGGAAAGCTTTAAACTCTTTACCTAATTTATCATGACGAAGACCATATTCTACAAAAGCTTCCATATAGCCAATCTTATCACCACAGTCAAAGCTTCTGCCTGTCATATGGAATGCTTCAACAGTCTCTTTCTCAATAAGCATATCGATCGCATCCGTTAATTGAATTTCATCACCCACACCAACAGGTGTTCTTTCTAATAAATCCCAAATCGCAGCAGAGAACACATAACGACCTACAACGGCAAGATTTGATGGTGCCTCTTCAACAGATGGTTTTTCAACAATGCTGTTAATTTTAACGCTATCACCACCTTTTAATTCTACGCCACCACAATCAGCAATACCATAGCTACTCACTTCATCAGCAGAAACAGGTGCTACCATAATTTGGCTTGCTTGTGTTTCTTTAAAACGTTTGATCATCGCAGAAAGGTTTTCTTTCTTTTGATTTGCCGTAAAATCCGCTAAAAGCACATCAGGTAACACTACAGCAAATGGCTCATTCCCAACAACTGGACGACCACATAACACCGCATGCCCCAAGCCTTTCGCATTACCTTGACGAACGTGCATAATAGTTACATCTTTAGGACAAATAGAACGAACCTCTTCCAAAAGTTGACGTTTAACACGTTTTTCAAGCATGGTTTCCAACTCAAAAGACGTATCAAAGTGGTTTTCAATCGCATTTTTAGAAGAATGTGTGACTAAGACGATTTCTTTAATGCCTGCAGCGACACATTCATTCACAACATATTGAATCAGTGGTTTATCCACAAGCGTTAACATTTCTTTTGGAATCGCTTTCGTTGCGGGTAACATTCGAGTACCTAAACCTGCTACGGGAATAATGACTTTCATTGATTTTCCTTTTTGTTTAAATATTCAATGACCACACTTCTGTAACACAAAAGTGCGGTCATTATTTATTAAATTTTGATAGATTTAAGTTGGAAAAGTTCCTTCTCTACCTTTATAACTCAAATTCCGTTATTTTTAAAATCTTGCAAACCAATGGGTTTAATTTTTTGAAAAACGTTAATTAAATTATAAATAGAATGTAAAACATTCATAAAACTCGTCAGTCTAAGATGCCCCATCTATATGTTCATCTTTTGACTGCAGAATTCGTTGGTAAATTTCCTCTCGGTGAACGGATACTTCTTTAGGCGCTTGCACACCGAGTTTGACTTGGTTTCCACGTACACTCAAAACCGTGATAGAAATATCGTCTCCAATGAGAACACTTTCGCCAACTTTTCGAGTTAAGATTAACATCTTTTATCTCCTTAGTTTGCATTTATTAGATATCCCTATCAATCAAGTAAAGATCGGCATCCCACCGACCTGCTTGTACTACAGATTATTGCTTAACCAGTTTTGTGCGACAGTTAATGCTAGATTCACATTTTCTGGTTGGGAGCCTCCTGCCATTGCCATATCAGGGCGACCACCGCCTTTCCCACCAACTTGCTGAGCCATTAAATTCACTAGCTCACCAGCCTTCACTTTAGTAGTTAAATCGCTTGTTACGCCAACGACGAGGTTGACTTTATCATCTAAAATAGATGCAAATACAATTACGCCTGAACCAAGTTGATTTTTTAAATCATCAACCATCACACGTAACGATTTAGTTTCAATTCCGTCTAGTTGATGTACGATTACAGAAACATCATTAATTTTAACCGCACTTTTCACTAAATCGGACCCCGCTTGCATTGCGGCTTTTTCTTTTAATCCTTGTAATTCTTTTTCTGCTTTCTTCGCTTTATCTTGAAGTTGCTGAATTTTCTCAACAAGGGTATTAACGTCAGATTTAAACAAATCTGCACTTTGAGTAAGAATGCGTTGTTGATTATGTAACCAATTAATTGCATTTTCACCCGTTACCGCTTCAATACGACGAACACCTGCTGCAACTGCAGTTTCCGCCACAATTTTAAATAAACCGATATCACCGGTACGTTTAGCATGAATGCCACCACAAAGTTCAACGGAGAAATCACCCATTGTTAAAACACGTACCACATCAGCATATTTTTCACCGAATAACGCCATCGCACCTTTTGCTTTTGCCGCTTCGATATCCATTACGTCCGTTTGAACCACAAAATTCTCACGTACTTTTTGGTTTACCAACGTTTCAATTTCGTTAAGCTGTGCTTTGGTAATCGCTTCCGGATGAGCAAAGTCAAAACGTAATGCTGTATCGGATACTAATGATCCTTTTTGCACTACATGGTGACCTAAAACTTGACGCAATGCGGCGTGTAATAAGTGTGTTGCAGAATGGTTAAGTGACGTTTGATGACGTCTTGCTGCGTCCACAACCGCATTGACTGTTTGTCCGACTTTTAAACTGCCTTGTTCTAACTCACCAATATGACCGAATACTTGACCATATTTTTGAGTATCTTTTACATTAAACTGAACACCTTGAGAGATTAAATAACCACTATCGCCAATTTGACCACCTGATTCTGCATAGAATGGGGTATTTTCTAAAATAACGACAGCACTTTGACCTGCAGTAATATTGTCTACTGATTTACCATCATGGAAAAGTGCGGTCACTTTGGCTAAAGATTCTGATTCAGTATAACCTTCAAATTTTGTTTCGCCTTCTACACGAATAACATTGTTGTAATCCATGCCGAATTGGCTTGCAGATTGTGCACGTAAACGTTGCGCTTCCATTTCACGTTCAAAACCGGCTTCATCAATTGCAATATCACGCTCACGACATACGTCTGCGGTTAAATCAAGTGGGAAGCCATAAGTATCATAAAGTTTAAAGGCTACTTCACCTGATAACACACCATCTTTCACTTGAGCAAGCGCATCGTCTAATAAGCTTAATCCGCGTTCTAATGTACGAGCAAACTGTTCTTCTTCTAAACGAAGTAATTTTTCGACATTCGCTTGTTTTTCTTTAACTTCTTTTCCTGCTTCAGCCATGACTTCGATTAAAGTCGGCACAAGTTTATAGAAGAACGCTTCTTTTGCCCCTAACAAGTGGCCATGACGTACTGCACGACGGATAATACGACGTAATACATAACCACGACCTTCGTTTGATGGAATCACGCCATCTGCAATTAAATATGCACAAGAACGAATGTGGTCTGCAATTACGCGTAATGATTTATTCGTTAAATCTGTTGTTCCTACGATTTCTGCTGTTTTTGCAATTAATTTTTGGAAAATATCGATCTCATAGTTAGAGTTTACATGTTGTAACACGGCAGAAATACGTTCTAAACCCATTCCTGTATCAACAGATGGACGCGGTAATTTTTCCATTGTGCCGTCTGCTTGACGGTTAAATTGCATGAATACCACGTTCCAAATTTCGATATAGCGGTCACCATCTTCTTCTGGAGAACCCGGAGGGCCACCCCAAATGTGATCACCATGATCGTAGAAAATTTCAGTACATGGACCACAAGGACCTGTGTCACCCATTGCCCAGAAGTTATCTGATGCATAAGGCGCACCTTTGTTATCACCGATACGAATAATGCGCTCTGCTGGCACACCAACTTCTTTATGCCAAATATCATAAGCTTCATTATCGGTTTCATACACGGTTACCCATAATTTTTCTTTTGGTAACCCGAGCCATTGTGGAGAAGTCAAATACTCCCAGGCAAAATTAATCGCATCATGTTTGAAATAGTCGCCAAAACTGAAGTTGCCGAGCATTTCAAAGAAAGTATGGTGACGAGCTGTATAACCTACGTTTTCTAAGTCATTATGCTTACCACCTGCGCGCACACAACGTTGTGCAGTTGTCGCACGTGAGTAAGGACGTTTGTCCATACCAAGGAACACGTCTTTAAATTGGTTCATCCCGGCATTGGTAAAAAGCAATGTCGGATCGTTTTCAGGTACAAGTGAACTACTTGCGACGACCTGATGCCCCTTGCTATGGAAAAAATCAAGGAATGACTGTCTAATTTCTGCTGTTGTTTTCATTGATAAAACCTTGTGTCTCTATCTCGATCACGATTTATAAAATAAGCTTACTATTCTTGCATATTTTGACCTAGAGAAAAAGGCTTTTTCACTGATCTTAAAAAAGAAAACCGCACTCTACTGCATTGATTGAGAAGTGCGGTTAAAATTTACGTTATTTTAATAGAGCTAAAATAATTTTTGATCACTATTCGTCGCGAAGTGGCACAACCAACATATCAATTTTAATGGTATTCATCACTTGACGTGTTGAAGACATTAATTTACTCCAGAAATCTTGGTGATGACCTGTCACTAGTAGATCTACATCATACTGATCAATAGCGTCCGTCAAAACTTGACCTAAATCACCGCTACCGCTCAATTTTTCTTTCACTGGATAACCAGCATGTTCTGCTAAATTAATTAGCGCTTTTTGGGTTTCGCTCGAAATTCTATCTTGCATTGATGACATATTGACATCAATCAAACCAGTATAGAGATCCGAGAAGTTTACATCTACATGAATAATGGAAAGTTGCGCATCATTACGTTTTGCAATTCCCACGGCTTTTTTGAGTAGAAATTCACTTTCGTCAGAAAGATCTACCGCCACTAAAACGTGTTTGTACATAATCGACTCCTTACTGATTTGATTGGTCTTTTTTATCTAACTGTATATTAGCACCTTAACTGCACAAAAAACTTGCACTAGATCACAATTTTGAGAATTCTTCTCAATTTTTCATTAAATTTTCAATGTCATCAATTTCTTTTGGAGCCGCTGCAGTCAGATTTTTGTTGCCGTATTCAGTCATCAACAAGTTATCTTCAATACGCACACCAATGCCTTTATATTGTGCAGGCACATCCGCCTCTTCTGAAATATAAATACCTGGCTCAACAGTGATGATCATCCCCACTTCAAGCGTACGGCTACGATCATCATCATAGCGACCAACATCGTGCACATCCAAGCCAAGCCAATGGCCTAAACCATGCATATAAAATTGGCGATAGGCTTTTTCTTCAATCAGCTTATCTACATCCCCTTTCAGAATGCCTAAATCCACCAAGCCTTGAGTCTTAATACGAATCACTTCGTCATTTGCCAGTTTAATTGAATTACCTGGCACTAATAGCTCAATGGCACGTTTTTGTGCTTTTAAAACTAATTCATAAATCTCACGTTGTGGCTGAGTAAATTGACCATTTACAGGGAACGTACGCGTGATATCGCCTGCATACATAGCAAACTCACAGCCTGCATCAATCAACACAAGATCACCATCTTTTAATGGTTGATCATTTTCGGTGTAGTGCAAAATACAGGCATTATCGCCCCCGGCAATAATGGAATTGTAAGACGGGAATCTTGCCCCATGACGATTAAATTCATGCAGAATTTCGCTTTCAATTTCATATTCAAAACGATTCGGACGAGTTACTTGCATCGCTTTAATATGTCCAAATGCTGTAATTTGTCCCGCTTGCTGCATTAATCGAATTTCATTTGGTGATTTAATTAAGCGCATCTCACTTAACATCGGCTGCCAATCAAAAACAGCGTAAAATTTCACCGCACTTTCAGCTATTAATTTATCTCCCCAAGGATGACGATCTGACACATGATAAAGTGCGGTCAATTTTTCCGTTAATTTTGGAAATTCAGTTTTGAAATCATCAATAGAATAGGCTTCATCGACATTGAGTTTTTGCGGTGCTCGCTCAACGCCTAATCGGCGACCATTCCAGGTTTCAAGCAAAGGATCTCGCGGACGAAGAAATACAACCGCCTTTTCCGCATCTTCCGTTTTAATCAATAACAATGCAGCATTGGGTTCATTAAAACCCGTTAAATACCAAAAGTAACTGTCTTGACGGAAAGGAAAATCGCAGTCGTTATTACGACGTTTTTCAATTTCGGAAAATAGCAATAAGGCAGAATTTGGCTGCATTTGCGCGAATACTTTTTGACGACGTTCTGTAAATTCCTCTTGCGGTAATGCCGCCATGTATGCGAGATCCATGTTTCGCTCCTTTTAATGTAATATCGGTTTTATTTCTTGTGCATCATCGTTGAAATGGGTGTAAAACAGCATCGCAATAGTGCGAACATATTCAATGATTTCTTCTAGGGCTTCGGCAAGCTCTTCTTCATCATCTTCTTCATCATAACCAAGCTGACAAATATCTTGTAAATCATCTACCGCTTCGCCAATTTCGCCTTTTTCCTTATCCAATTCTGTCTGAACAAGACCTAAACCCAGTAAAAATTGGTTTGCCCAATCTGATAAACTGTCTGCACGGGCAAACACGCTCTCATCTTCTGTTAATCCCAATTCAAAATCAAACCCTTCTACGTCCCCTAAGGTTTTACCTATCTGTTCATAGGTTTCGGTAATCGGCTGAATTAGTGCGGTTGGATAAGCGTGGTTATCGTTACTGAATTGATATAAAAGTGGTAACCAACTTTGGTCTTTCAGTCCACCACAAATTAAGCCGCTCAAAAAACCATGTAATTCCGTTGCATTAATACCTATACCGGCAGATTTGAGTTGTTGATTAAGTTCAGTTTGGGAAATTGTCATTGTTATACCTATAAAATCATCGAAAACCATTAAAGTGTAGCACCACACAAATAAAAATGCGATCGCATTTCTATAAAGAAAAACGATCGCACTTTCTTTCGCAAAGGGGAATTACATCATTCCGCCCATGCCTCCCATACCGCCCATTCCGGCAGCGCCTAAATCTGCTTTATCATCTTTTGGAAGATCGGTCACCATACATTCTGTGGTGATCATTAAGCCCGCTACAGAAGCCGCGAATTGCAACGCAGAACGAGTGACTTTAGTTGGATCTAAAATACCCATTTCGATCATGTCGCCATACTGTTCAGTACCTGCGTTATAACCAAAGTTTCCTTCGCCATTTTTAACCGCACTTGCCACAACAGATGCTTCTTCACCTGCGTTAGTGACGATTTGACGAAGTGGCGCTTCCATTGCACGTAATGCAAGTTTGATACCTACATCTTGTTCTTCGTTATCACCTTTTAAGGTTGCCGCGACTTTGGTTGCTGCTCGAACTAATGCAACACCACCACCCGCAACGATACCTTCTTCAACCGCGGCACGAGTTGCGTGTAATGCATCATCCACACGATCTTTCTTCTCTTTCATTTCAACTTCAGTTGCTGCACCAACTTTGATTACAGCGACACCGCCAGCAAGTTTAGCTACGCGTTCTTGAAGTTTTTCTTTGTCATAATCAGACGTTGATTCTTCGATTTGCTGACGAATTTGAGCTACGCGACCTTTGATTTGTGCTTCATCACCCACACCATCGATAATCGTGGTGTTGTCTTTGTTGATTACAACACGTTTTGCTTGACCTAAATCTTCTAATGTCGCTTTTTCAAGCTCCATACCGATTTCTTCAGAAATCACAGTACCTGCTGTTAAGATCGCAATATCTTGTAACATTGCTTTACGACGATCACCAAAACCAGGTGCTTTCACTGCTGCCACTTTCACAATACCGCGCATAGTGTTCACTACTAAGGTTGCAAGTGCTTCACCTTCGATATCTTCAGCGATAATTAATAATGGTTTACCCGCTTTTGCAACACCTTCTAATACTGGAAGTAATTCACGAATGTTTGATATTTTTTTATCTACTAAAAGAATGTATGGATTATCTAATTCAACAGTTGCCGTTTCTGGTTTGTTGATGAAATAAGGTGATAAGTAACCACGATCGAATTGCATCCCTTCCACAACCGCTAATTCATCATCAAGGCCTGTACCATCTTCTACAGTAATCACGCCTTCTTTACCCACTTTTTCCATTGCTTGAGCAATTAATTGACCCACAATGCTATCTGAGTTAGCCGAAATTGTCCCAACTTGCTCAATTTCTTTAGAAGTTTCACAAGGTTTAGATAAATTTTTAAGCTCAGAAACAACCGCACTGACCGCTTTATCGATACCACGTTTTAAATCCATTGGATTCATGCCCGCAGCCACAGCTTTTAAACCTTCATTTACGATAGCTTGAGCAAGAACTGTCGCAGTCGTTGTACCGTCACCTGCTGCATCATTGGCTTTAGAGGCAACCTCTTTCACCATTTGAGCACCCATATTTTCAAATTTATCTTCTAATTCAATTTCACGTGCGACAGATACACCATCTTTAGTGATGGTTGGTGCACCAAATGATTTATCTAAAATGACATTGCGACCTTTAGGGCCAAGGGTCACTTTTACTGCATCTGCTAATACATTCACGCCTTTAAGCATTTTTACGCGTGCATCGTTACCAAATTTTACGTCTTTTGCTGCCATTTTCTTTTTTCCTTAATTTAAATTATTCCACAATCGCCAAAATGTCGTTTTCAGAAATGATTAACACTTCTTCACCATCGATTTTTTCACTTTTCACGCCATAACCATCATTGAAAATGACCGTATCGCCAACTTTTACATCTAAAGGTTGAACGGTACCATTTTCCAAAATACGACCTTTACCCACTGCCAATACTTTCGCACGGGTTGATTTAGTCGCTGCTGAGCCGGTTAATACGATACCGCCAGCTGAACGAGTTTCTACTTCTTCACGTTTGATGATTACACGATCGTGTAAAGGACGAATATTCATGATTAATTTCCTTCTTATTAAAATAAAGTGTTTTAAATGTGGGGATAACTTTTTCGGTTTCAAGGGGATAAATAAAAAAATTCTTGCCCTAAAAAAACTTATGTGAGAAATGAAAATATCTCTTACACCTTTTATTTGAAATGTGATCCATATCAAATTTATTTTCGATGTAAATTCCTATAATTACCTCAAATTAATTAACAACCAAAAAAGGTGATTAAAATGACTCAATACAGAAAAGAAGTGGATTTATTAGGTGAACGCGATGTGCCAGCTGATGCATACTGGGGTATCCATACCTTAAGAGCGGTTGAAAACTTCAATATTTCTAATGTAACCATTTCTGATGTACCGGAATTTGTTCGCGGCATGGTAATGGTAAAAAAAGCAACTGCCCTAGCGAATGGTGAATTAGGTGCAATTCCAAGTGATATTGCAAAAGCGATTGTGGCAGCTTGTGATGAAATTCTTACCACGGGGAAATGCTTAGATCAGTTCCCATCTGATGTATATCAAGGTGGTGCGGGTACTTCTGTTAATATGAATACCAACGAAGTGGTTGCTAACCTCGCACTTGAAAAAATTGGTCATAAAAAAGGTGAATATAACGTGATTAACCCGATGGATCACGTTAATGCAAGCCAATCAACCAATGATGCGTACCCTACTGGTTTCCGTATTGCAGTGTATAACAGCATCTTAAAATTGATCGATAAAATTCAATATTTACACGACGGTTTTGATAATAAAGCAAAAGAGTTTGCGAACATCTTAAAAATGGGTCGTACTCAATTGCAAGATGCTGTGCCAATGACTGTTGGTCAAGAATTCAAAGCTTTCGCGGTATTACTTGAAGAAGAAGTGCGTAACTTAAAACGTACTGCAGATTTACTCCTTGAAGTAAACCTTGGTGCAACGGCAATCGGTACGGGTTTAAATACTCCACAAGGCTATACAGAACTAGTTGTAAAACACCTTGCTGAAGTAACTGGATTAGCTTGCGTACCAGCAGAAAACTTAATTGAAGCAACATCTGACTGCGGCGCTTATGTCATGGTTCACGGTGCATTAAAACGTACCGCAGTAAAACTATCTAAAGTATGTAACGACTTACGTTTACTCTCTTCTGGTCCACGTGCAGGTATTAAAGAAATTAACTTACCTGAATTACAAGCAGGTTCTTCTATCATGCCTGCAAAAGTGAATCCTGTTATTCCAGAAGTGGTAAACCAAGTTTGCTTTAAAGTAATTGGTAACGATACTACTGTTACTTTCGCATCTGAAGCGGGTCAATTACAATTAAACGTAATGGAACCAGTGATTGGGCAAGCAATGTTTGAATCTATCGACATCTTAACTAATGCTTGCGTGAACTTACGCGATAAATGTGTAGACGGTATTACTGTAAACAAAGAAATTTGTGAAAACTACGTATTTAACTCAATCGGTATCGTGACTTACTTAAATCCATTTATCGGTCACCATAATGGCGACTTAGTGGGTAAAATCTGTGCTCAAACCGGTAAAGGCGTACGTGAAGTGGTATTAGAAAAAGGTTTATTAACCGCAGAACAATTGGATGATATCCTTTCTGTAGAAAACTTAATGAATCCAACTTATAAAGCGAAATTAAATAAATAATCTCGCTGAGAGATAAAAAGAGCGGTCAATTTGACCGCTCTTTTTTCTTAACATCTCATTAAAATATGATTAATGGCACTTAATTACCATTGATGTCTCGCACTAAATGCACCACTGAAACCTTCTCTCTGATTGATATAAACACCACCCATTTCATTAGCATTTTCACCAAAGAATGCGCCTTGCAGTTTTGTATCATTTTTTGTACCACTGAATTGGTTTCCAGAGATAGTTCCTTCTAATTCAGCTACTACATTATTATTCTTCGCTGCACTGGTATGAACTAGGTGGCCAGCAACTGTTTTATCTTCAAAATTTGCCGTCATATCAACACCCACAATACCAAATCTTGGAGGAGCGCCCTCAACAGGATCAAGAGCACCTTCAAGTAGTGTATCATTATTCACATGGTAGCTACTCAGGCCAAGATAACGAGCTGTGCCACTTTTCGGAATATTATCTGTCGGAGTGAGTTCACCTTGGATATAAACGTAGGTTTTTCCATCTTTTTTGCTTTGATAAATCCCATTTTGCATACTGTCTTGGAAAACTACACCATTAACAAAAGCCCCTGTGCTTAAATGAATTTCTCCATCCTTATCCACATAAGTATATGCTGGATTCACACCCTCTGGCGCAATATCAATGCGTTTACCATCAATATTTAAGACGTAGATATTATCCGTTGATAATTGATGTACTTTTGGATTCTCAATTCTGTCAGTGTTATAGTGGCTGCGAAACTCATAAGCAATCCCATTAAATTTACCAGTTGTTGGAATAGCGTAATCTTTCGCTGATGATGGGTGCCCTTTACTTAACGGTCCCTTTTCAATTATTGTCAAGTGAGGTCGGGTTGATTGTTTTTGGTTATTTGATTCGTTTGTTTGATTTGCTGAATCATTGTTTGATGCAGATTGGTTTGACGAATTATTTTCTGATGCAGATTGGTTTGACGAATTATTTTCTGATGCAGATTGGTTTGACGAATTATTTTCTGATGAAGATTTATTCGGTTGGAAAGTTGCAACATCATTAGAAGACGGGTCATAACTTTCTTCTTGGCTTGATGAACAAGCAGATAATCCCATAGCAAGAGCTATAGCTAATGCGGAAAGTGTTACTTTTCTCATAAAGGAATTCCTCGACTAAACGGATAAAAATAAAAGATAATCACTATTTATCATCATAGATGATGCAAGGTAGCATAACAAAAAATAATCTAGTAAACAACTCAAGAATTAATAAAGAGCAAACTATGAGTAAATAAATTTATATTGTTAACTAATCTTTCATTTAAAATGGAAACAGTATTGGCACAATAAAAACTGTCACCAACATAACAATTAAGGTAAAAGGTACGCCGATTTTGATAAAGTCAGCAAATTTGTAGCCACCTGGCCCCACCACCATGGTATTTACTGGAGAAGAGACTGGAGTCATAAATGCAGCTGAAGCTGCAATCGCGACGACCATCGCAAATGGTACGGGAGACACATTAAGCTGTGTCGCAAGAGAAATCGCAATGGGTGCCATCAAAATTGCAGTAGCAGTATTCGATATAAACAACCCGACTAATGCACAAAATACAAAGAGTACAATCAATACAGGATACATTCCCCATCCATCAATGATTTGAGTCAGCCATTTCACCGCAAACTCAACTCCACCTGTTTTTTGAAGTGCGGTCGAAAATGGCATCATTCCGATAATCAGAATAAGGCTCGGCCACTGAATGGAGTCATAAGCACTTTTAGCATCCACGCAACGGAAATAAGCCAACATTAAACAACCAATCAAGGCAGCCACAACATTCAGCACAGCACCTGAGACCATCAGTACCACCATAGTCAAAATGGATAGTAAGGCTAGTGGTGCTTGACGTTGAGCTGGCACAGCGCGTTCCATTTCTTTCGGATAATTCAATACCAGGAAATCTTTTCGACGATCACGCATCGCTTGAATAAGTCGCCAATCGCCAATCACTAAAAGCAAATCACCTGAGCGATATTTTTCTTTAAAAGCATCACTCAACACCACACTATCTCGTTTAATCCCAACCACATTTAAGCCATATTTTGTGCGGAATTGTAACTCTGCAGTGGTTTTACCAATACAAGCAGAGTTCGGCACAATAATTAACTCGGCCATTCCAATGGAACGTGCCTGCTGATCAAACGATTGTGATTTGATTTCGGCAGGTTCTAAATGAAACTCTTGGCAAAACATATCGAAATTAAAATCACAGCGTTCCAAATCTACCATGAGAATATCTTTTGCTTTTATCTCTGAGGTGCCAAGTGGCATGATGTAACTTGGACGGAAATGTTTCCAACGCTCAATCGCCAACACATTTAATTGATAGCTAGAACGCAAATGAAGTTGGTCTAAGGTTTTACCTACGAAAGGGGATGTGCTTTTCACCACCAAACGTTTGGTACGATCTTTCAAACCATATTCATTAATTAGCTCATTCATGGAGCTTTGCATGGTATCTTGATTGCTTTCATCATTATTATCAGAAAGCCATCGACGGGCAATAAGCATATAGCCCATACCTAGCACTAAGATCAGCAATCCGATTGGCGTGAAATCAAAAAACTCAAGGCGAAGATTTGTATCTTTCACTAATTCCGCATTCACCACAAGGTTAGGAGCCGTCGCGATTAATGTCATCATCCCGCTGATTAATCCTGCCACGCTTAATGGCATCATTAATCGTTTTTGGGAAATATTCATTTGACGGCAAATCATTATTACAACAGGAATGAATACCGCAACCACGCCAGTAGAACTCATAAATGCGCCTAATCCAGCCACTGAAAGCATCAGTAAAATAAGCACTTTAGCTTCACTATTTCCCGCAACTTTCAAGATGCCATCACTCACACGATAAGCAATTCCTGTCCGAACCAAACTTTCCCCCACAATGAAGAGTAAAGCAATCAGGATAATATTAGGATCGCTAAAGCCAACTAAGATCTCTTGGATACTGAGAATGCCACTTAGATAAAAAGAGAGCATCACCAATAATGCCACCACATCCATACGAATTTTATTATGCACAAATAAAATGATGGCTGCGCCAAGCAGCATTAATGTCCAAAATAATGGGCTCACCCAAAGTGCATGATCAAAAATGGTATTCATACTCTATCCTGTAATCTTACGACCTTTCACTCTAACTATTCTTCTATGCCTAATGCTTTCTTCACGGGTGAAAAACTACGACGATACTCTGGTAAAGGACCCAGTTCCGCTAATTTTTCTAAGTGTAATTTGGTCGGATACCCTTTATGTTGAGCAAAAGCATATTCTGGATACTTTTCATCTAACGCTTCCATTTCCTGATCCCGTGCGACTTTTGCCAAAATAGAGGCAGCGCTAATTTCAGCCACAAGTGAATCCCCTTTCACCACAGCTTGGGCAGGCAAGCCAATGTTAGGCGGAATTCGATTTCCATCTACCAACACAAAGTGCGGTTGAATTTTTAAGGCTTTTACTGCTCGCTCCATGGCTAACATAGAGGCATGCAGAATATTCAATTCATCAATCTCGGCTGGCTCTGCTCGTCCCATTGCCCAAGCTAAGGCTTTCTCTTTAATTTCTGCTGCGAGTGCAAGGCGTTTTTTCTCGCTGAGCTTTTTAGAATCCGCCAACCCGGTTATCGGATTATTAGGATCTAAAATTACCGCTGCCGTTACAACTGCACCCACTAAAGGACCACGGCCTACTTCATCCACCCCAGCAAATAGTTGATAACCTTCAGGATAAACAAAATCAATCATGTTTTTGCTCCAATAAATCAATCACAGCTTGTGCGGCTTGGCTATCCGCATCACATTGAATTAATTTATGCAACTCTGTAAAACGTTGAATTAAAACACTGCGAGATTTGACCGCACTTTCGTCATCGCCTAAATACTGAGAAAGTTGTTCTGCTAATTTTTGTGGTTCGCAATCTTCTTGAATCATTTCTGGCACAAGCATTTCATCCGCTAACAAATTAGGCAATGAAATATATTTTGTTTTGACCAATCGTTTTGCCAAGAAATGCGTGAAAAGTTTCATTCGATACCCCACTACCATTGGCGATTTACACAACATCGCCTCAAGCGCTGCGGTACCCGAAGCAAGTAAAGTCGCTTCGGCGGCAATCATCACTTGGCGTGCTTTACCATCAATTAAATGCATATCAAGATCAGGAGCAATCTGAGCCTTTATTTCCTCAAATTGCTGGCGACGCTTTTCATTCACCAAAGGGACTAAAAACTGCAATTCTGGATATTTTTCTTTTAATAACAAAGCTGTTTTTAGAAATGGTTCAGCAAGGAAGCTCACTTCACTACCACGGCTCCCCACTAAAATAGCAAGGTACCGTCCTTTTTCATCAATACCTAAAGTCTGGCAAGCTTCTGTACGATTTGGTTTTAATGGAATCGCATCTGCCATGGTATGACCAATAAAACGGCAAGGCACATTAAAACGATCATAAAAAGCTTTTTCAAAAGGAAGAAAAGCCAATACTTGATGAGTTGCTTTGGCTATTTTGTAGATACGATTTTGACGCCAAGCCCATACAGATGGACTCACGTAATGAATGGTTTTAATCCCTTTTTCTTTTAATTTAAGTTCAACGGTAAGATTAAAATCCGGTGCATCAATACCGATAAATACATCTGGTTTAATAGCAGAAAGTTGTTCGATGATACTGCGACGAATTTTAAGCAATCGAGGTAAATGTTTAAGTACTTCTACTAGCCCCATGACAGAGAGCTCTTCCATATCAAAAAAACTTTCAAAACCTTGAGCAATCATTCTCTCCCCGCCAATCCCGACAAACTTAGCTTGCGGATAGTGGCGTTTAAGCGCTTGAATGAGACCTGCACCAAGAATATCACCAGACACTTCACCGGCAACAATTGCAATAGTCGGATTTTCTTTTATCATCAAATTTATCCTAAAAAACGACCGCACTTTGAACAAATCATAGTGCGGTCTCTTTGTTATTCATCATTTTCTCTTAACGAGAAAAGAAACGTTAATTAACGAATAATGCCACGGGTAGAACGTTTGAAGAACTCCACAAAGAAACTAATTGCAGATTCAGTTTGTGCAATTTGTTCAATTTCCGGCAATACTTCTTCAAGGGTTTTACCGCTACGGTAAATCATTTTATAAACATTACGGATAGCATGCATGGTTGGTTTATCAAAACCACGACGTTTTAATCCTTCAAGGTTTACACCGAAAGGCTGCGCATGGTTACCTTGAGCCATCACATAAGGCGGCACATCTTGGCTAACCATAGAGCCACCACCTAACATTACGTGCGCACCAACGATTACAAATTGATGGATCGCAGACATGCCACCAACAATCACAAAATCATCTAATTCAACGTGCCCCGCAAGGGTTGCATTGTTTGCTAAAATACAGTTATTTTTTATTTGACAATCGTGGGCAACGTGGACGTTGATCATCAATAAGTTGTTGTTACCAATACGTGTTACACCACCACCTTGGATTGTGCCGCGGTGAATCGTCACATGTTCTCGAATAAGGTTGCCATTACCAATAATGGTTTTCGTTGCTTCGCCTTTATATTTTAAATCTTGGTTGACTTCACCGATGCTGGCGAATTGATAAATCTGGTTATCCTCACCAATCACGGTGTCGCCTTTCACGACAATATGAGAATTTAAAACGGTACGCGCTTTAATCTCAACGCTCCCTTCAATAATACAGAAAGGACCGATAACAACGTCTTCGCCAATAACTGCGCCATCAGCAACAAGCGCGGTTGGGTGAATTTTTGCACTTGGGTGGATCATACTTACCCCTTAATTTTCTTTAATTATCGACGAGCACACATTAATTTGGCTTCACAAGCAACTTCACCGTTTACGGTTGCAATACCTGTGAATGCTGTAATACCACGACGTTCTTTAATCACTTGAACGTTCAATTCCATTTGATCTCCAGGTAATACTGGGCGTTTGAAACGCGCTTCATCAATACCTGCGAAATAGAATAATTCGCCACCTTTTAATTCATGGGTTTTAAATGCAAGGATCCCCATTGATTGCGCCAAAGCTTCAAGAATTAACACACCTGGTAAAATTGGCTCTCCAGGGAAATGACCGGTAAAACAAGGTTCGTTTACGCTGATATTTTTAATTGCTTTTAACCATTCACCTTCTTTGTAGTCTAACACACGATCCACTAATAAAAATGGATAACGATGTGGCAATAAGGTCATAATTTCTTTTGCTTCAATTACTTTACTTACTTGATTCTCTGACACGTCTAATACCTTTAAAATAAATAATAATAAAACACTGGAATTATACGATATTTCTGTATAAAAATAAAACGCACCCTAGGGTACGTTTTAAAAATCTTAGCCAAGTTTTTTCTCAAGGGCTTTCAGTCGTTTATTCATACCATCAATCCCCAAAGTAAGTGCGGCTGTTTTTCGCCACTCTTTATTGGTTTGTAATGGGATACCCGATGAGTAAACGCCTGGTTCAGTAATTGGACGCATTACCATCCCCATGCCAGTCACGGTTACTTTATCGCAGATTTCCATGTGACCATTAATCACACTTGCTCCGCCAATTAAACAATAACGCCCCACTTTTAGACTACCCGCCATAATGACACCGCCAGCGACTGCTGTACCCGTGCCGATATGAACGTTATGCGCAATTTGACAAAGGTTATCAATAATGACGTTATCTTCAATGACTGTCGCATCTAAGGCTCCACGGTCAATACAGGTACAAGCACCGATTTCGACATTATTACCAATAATCACTTGTCCTACTTGTGGAATTTTCACCCAGCGACCACGATCATTCGCATAGCCAAAGCCATCACTACCAATCACAGCACCTGATTGAATTAAGCAATTTTGTCCAATTTCTACTTCATGATAAACGCTTACATTTGCCCAAAGCTGTGTACCTGCACCAATTTTGGTGAATTTACCGACAAAACAACCGGCGCCAATAATCACGTTATCGCCTAATACAACACCTTCTTCAATAACGGCATTTGCACCAATTGATACATTTTCACTAATTGAAGCTTTTTCAGAAATAACCGCACTTGGGTGGATATTTTGAGCAGCTTTCGGAGTGGTATCCATATATTGAGCTAATACGGCGTAAGCAACATAAGGATCTTTGACGATAAGTAAGTTACTTTCAGGTGAGCAAAATTCCACATCTGCTTCTGACACGACAAGAATACCTGCTTTAGATTCGGCTAATAAAGGACGGAATTTTGCATTAGAAATGAAAGTAAGCTGGTTAGGTTCTGCTTTTGACAATGCGGCAATATTATTAACGACAACGTCGGCGTTACCACGAAGGGTACCGCCGACTTTTGCTGCTAATTCCTGTAAAGAATAGGATTTTTGCATTATGAGAACCTATTATTTTTTCTCTTCAGTTTTTGCTGGAGCGGCTTTTTCAGTTGCTGGAATAGATTTTAATACTTCTTCAGTAATATCTTTACCATCTACTGCAAATACGACAGAGTTAGCATCTAAAACATAAGTATAACCTTTTGTTTTTGCTAAGTTATTCGTTGCAACTTGAATGCTTTCTAACAATTTACCACGCTCTTCAGTTTGACGTTTTTCGTTTAACTCTTGGAACTCTGCCACTTTTTTATCTTGCTCTTCCATTAATTTATTTAATGCAGCTTCTTCATCTGAACCAAATTTAGTGATTTCTTCTTGGCGTTTTTGAATTTCAGCTTGACGTAAACGAGGTGCATCTTTTTGTAAAGCTGCAACTTTTGCTTCTACTTTTTTACGAGATGCCACAATTTTGTCATCAATTTCTTTCTTACTTGCAGCAAGTTTATCCGCCATTGGTTTGAATTCTGCATCTAACTTATCTGCTACAGCTTGACGATCTGGGTGATTTTGGAATAAGTAACCCGCGTTGATGAATGCGATATTTTCATCTGCAGCAGCAAAACCTGATGCAAGTGCAAGACCTAAAGAAAGTGCGGTAACTTTTACTACGTTTTTCATGTTTGAATTTCCTTAAATTAGTTTAGTAATATTTCTGTGCCAGCTAACTCACTGACACAGAACGAAGATTTTGACTTAAATAGAACGTAAAAGTTCAATTTATTAGAAAGAACCACCAATACTGAATTGGAATTGTTCTACATCATCATTTTCATATTTTTTGATTGGTTTCGCATAAGAGAATACCAATGGTCCAATTGGTGATTGCCATTGGAAAGCAACACCAGTTGAAGCACGGACTCGACCTGCTTTACTGTAATCAGGTAATGTTGCATAAATCGGAGATGATTTTAAGCCTTCTTTATCTGATTTCCATTTTGTATTCCAAACGCTTGCTGCATCAACAAAAAGTGAGGTTCTTACGCTATTTTGACTTTTATCTCCAACAAATGGAGTTGGAACAATAAGCTCCACGCTTGCTGTAGCCATCGCGTTA
This sequence comes from Haemophilus parainfluenzae, assembly GCF_014931275.1. Taxonomy (NCBI): domain Bacteria; kingdom Pseudomonadati; phylum Pseudomonadota; class Gammaproteobacteria; order Pasteurellales; family Pasteurellaceae; genus Parahaemophilus; species Parahaemophilus parainfluenzae. Next base: position 980,410 of record NZ_CP063110.1, on the reverse strand, counting down.
CCACCAACGACATCAGTGCTTTGATACCATTGACCATATTTGTCTTGATAAATCGCATTAGGACCTACCGCACCGTAAGCAAAGCCACGTAATGAACCGATACCACCAGCCGTATAAAGTTGATAGAACGGTACACGTTTACCACCTAAGCCATTTGCATAAGAGGCGGTTGCTTTTCCTGATAACACCCAACGGTGATCACGATCTAATGGGTAGAAACCTTGAAGCTCAGCGCTTAATTTATAATATTTATTGTCAGATCCAGGAATGGTTACGCGACCACCTAGATTTGCTTTTACCCCTTTAGTTGGGAAATAACCACGGTTTAAGCTGTTATAGTTCCAACCAAATGAGAAATCAAAGTCACTGGTTTTAATTGAGTTGCCAGTCAAATTCATCGATTTCATGTATAAATCACGATTATATTCATACGCGAAGTTGCTGATTTTATTGTAAGTATAACCTAATCCCACATAATATGAGTTATTCTCATTGACTGGGAAACCTAATGTCATGTTACCACCATAAGTGGTACGTTTATAGGTTGATGAGGTATCACTTTTTGAGTTATCGTAAGTTTCATAGAATACGTTTCCACCTAAACTTACGCCATCTTTAGTAAAGTACGGTTCTGTATAGCCTAAGTTTATACTAGTGCCATAGTCATTACGTGTACCACCTAGGCTTACCGCCGCACCTGTCCCCAAGAAGTTATCTTGTTTCACACTCGCTTGATAGCTGATACCACTTTCTGTACCATAACCGATACCAAAGTTGATACTACCCGTATTACGTTCTCTGACTTTATATACTACATCAACTTCATCGTTAGAACCTTGGATTGGTTCAATACGATTTTCTACGCTTTCAAAGAAGCCTGTTCTATCTAAACGCACTTTACCTAACTCAACTAATTGTGAGTTATACCAAGTCCCTTCTTGCTGACGCATTTCTTGACGTAATGTACTATCCGCAGAAACCGTATTACCTTCAAAACGAACTTGACGTACAGATAGACGACGACCCGCATCCACAACAAATGTTAACGCCAGTGTTTTATTCGCATCATCAAAAGTTGGTACAGAATTAACTGTTGCGCTACCATAACCTCGCTCGCCTAATTTATCTTTAATTAAGCTTTCTACGTATTGCACATCTGAACGTCTGAATGTTTCGTTCAAGTGAAGCTCGCGCAATAACGGTTGTAACTCATTAGCCATACCACCTAGGTTACCAACAATACGAGCTGAACTTAAATTATATTTTTCACCTTCACTTACATCAATGGTCACATCCGCTTTTGTATGATCTTCATTTAATTGAACATCTGTTTTAGTTACTTTTGCTTTTGCGTAACCATTATTTTGGTAGTAATCTTGGATAGCTTGAACATCTTTATCAAACTGAGAACCATCAAACTTATTACCCCAAAGTTTCCACCAAGAATCTGGTTGAAGCTCCATTTGTTCTTGTAACTTACTGCTCGAAATCGCTTCATTTCCATTAAAAGTCACTGAACGAAGTTTTGCCGTATCATCCTCATCAATTTGAAGGGTAATTTCTGCACGGTTATTTGGTAAAGTTGTCACAATTGGTTCAACTTTCGCATTATAACGGCCTACACTCTTATAATGTTCTCTTAAGGTTTTCGCAAACTCTTCTAATTTCGCACGATTTAATACATCACCACTTTTGAACCCATTTGCATCAAGATTTTGTTTTAAAGCTTCTGTTGGAATAGATGAATTGCCTTTAATATTCACTTCAGAAATGATTGGTTTCGCGATAACGCTCACAACTAACGCATCACCATCTTGGAAAGCTTTGACATCATCAAACTGTCCACTTACAAACAATGAACGTACAATATTGGCTACGTCTTTATCCGTTACACGCTGACCGCTACGAACAGGAAGGCTCGCTAGAATTTGTTGTTCTAAGTCTCCTTGAGCACCGTCAACACGAATGTCTTTTGCTACAAATGGTGCCGCAAATACACTCGTTGTAGTACCGAATAATAAACTTGCGATTAGAAGTTTTTTCATCGACTTTATCCTATAAAAAATAATAGTTATAAACGTAAGAAATCATTAAAAAGCACAAAAATTGTTTCAATTAACAAGATTGTTAGCCCTATACGATAACTTAAATTTTGCACCCGTTCTGAAACAGGTTTTCCTTTGATAGCTTCCGCCGCCAAAAACACGAGATGTCCACCATCTAAAACTGGCAACGGAAATAAATTCATTATGCCTAAATTAACACTAATTAACGCGAGAAAACTTAAGAAATAAATCACGCCAGCGTTAGAAGATGCTCCCGCACCTTGGGCAATTGAAATTGGCCCAGCTAAACTGGAAAATGAAAGTTCACCACTAAGCAATTTCCCGATTGCCTTCACAATAAACCAAGCAATCTGGCCTGTCTTTTCCACACCTTTTTGTAGAGCATCAAGAATACCATATTTTAATTCAGTTCGATACTGTTCTCCAACTTTTAAGAACGTCGGACTTAACCCCACAAACCATTTACCCTCTTGATTCTTCTCCGGTTGCAAGGTTTTGTCAAAAATTTCCTGATTTCGTTCAACCTTGATTGTAAAAGGTTGACCTTGTTGTACCTGTGCGACAAAAGCTTTCCAATCAAGTGTGGTCGAATTTTCCGCTAAAATTTTATCGCCAATCAATAAGCCCGCTTTTTCAGCTGGTGAGTTCTCCACCACTTTTGATAAAGTCATCTCCACTTTACTTGAAACTGGATTGATCCCTAATGTTTCAAATGCTGTTTCTTTATCTGGCTCAAATGTCCAATTTTGCAGATTAATGGTTCGTTGATAAGGTCGGTCTTCACCAAAAGGCGTTAATGTGAGCTCAACAGAATCAGAACCTAACTTATCAGTGAGCAATAAATTAATGGTTTCCCAATCGGGTGTATTCTTCCCATCAATTGCCAAAATCTGGGTATTCGGTTCAATTTGAGCTATTGCAGCCGGTGAATTTGACGTAACATTTTCAATGACTGGTTTAACACTCGGAATCCCTACAGAATAAATAACCCAATATGCCAAAATCGCAAAAATAAAATTAGCAAGCGGGCCTGCAGCAATCACAAAAGCACGTTGAGCGACAGATTTACTTTCAAATGCCTGCGATTTTAATTCTGCTGGAACTTCTTCATTTCGTCCGTCAAGCATTTTGACATAACCACCAAGCGGAATGGCTGAAATCGCAAACTCGGTACCCAATTTATCTGTGCGTCGCCAAATTACTTTACCAAAGCCAATCGAAAAACGATGAACTTTAATACCGCACTTTCTTGCTGCCCAAAAATGGCCGTATTCGTGTACGGCAACTAGCACAGCAATTGCAACAATAAATGAACCAAGCGACCACAAAAACGACATGTTCTATCCTATAACACAAAGAAATAGAAGTATGTGAAGAATGGTACTGCGGCTGTTAAACTATCAATACGATCTAAAATACCGCCATGACCTGGAATTAATTGACTACTGTCTTTAATGCCTGATTCACGTTTAAACATACTTTCTGCTAAGTCACCCAATACAGAAATAGCCACTGTTGCCACAGAAAGCACAACAAAACCACTCATTGCACGACTACCTAATAAGGTTTCACCAGAGAAATGGATAAATACAAATGCCAATACCGCCGCAGTGATCATGCCACCAAATACGCCTTGCCATGTTTTTCCTGGTGATACTTTCGGCGCAAGCTTGTGCTTACCAAAGGCTCGTCCCGCAAAATAGGCACCAGAGTCCGCTGCCCATACCAATACAAACACATAAAGCAACAAGAATAAACCATGATGAGGATCAGCTGTATAATTATCTAAACGTAAACGTAAGACTGCGGCAACAAAAGGAATCAGCGTAGAGAAAGCAAACAAGACTTGTAAAGGGATATTTTTACCCCAAAACTTCGCTGAGCTTGGATAAGTCACCACTAATACTAATGCAAGCGCCCACCAACCGACTGAATTTAGCAATAAAAGCGGCAAGTAGTTTTCAAATACTCGACCTGCATCTAAATAATTACCTTCGTTATAAAGCCAGAGGAAGATAAATGCGCCTAGAAATGCTGCGATACAAAGGCGTGCCAAAGGATTTTTAAAACGAGCAAATTGAGCCCACTCCCAAATACCAAGTGTCGCCACAAAGCCCAAGGCTAGGGCAAAATAAAATGGGGTAAATAAGAACAAGGCACATAATACCAAAGCAATCAACACAATGGCTGATAATACACGTTCTTTAAGCATAAGTTCTCCGCTTATTCTGTCCCGCCAAAACGGCGATGACGTTGTTGATAGCAGGCAATTGCCTGATTAAAATCTTTTTCACTAAAATCCGGCCAAAGCACATCTAAAAAACACAATTCCGCATACGCAATTTGCCAAAGTAAGAAATTACTAATGCGTTGCTCACCGCTCGTCCGAATTAACAAATCGACCGGCGGCTCATCTTGTGTGACTAAATGTTGCTGGAAAAGTGATTCATTAATATCACTCACCGAAATCTCATTATTTTTTACTTTTTCAGCTAATTGTTGGGTCGCTTGAACAATATCCCAACAACCACCGTAATTCGCCGCAATATTTAAAGTCAGTGCGGTATTATTTCCCGTTAAATTTTCTGCTTTTGCGATCTTCTCTTGCAATTTTTCACTAAAACGAGAAACATCACCGATAATCTTTAAACGAATATTATTTTTATGTAATTTTTTGACTTCTCGATCAAGTGCTTGCATAAAGAGCGTCATCAATGCACTCACTTCTTGCTCGGGACGATTCCAGTTTTCACTGCTAAAAGCGTATAACGTCAAAAACTTAACGCCAGTTTGTCGTGCATAACTCACCGCACGGCGCACGGCTGCCACACCATTTGTATGGCCAAAAATACGCAGCTTATTTTGTTGCTTCGCCCAGCGCCCATTACCATCCATTATGATGGCAACGTGTTCGGGAATATTATTGTTATCAAGTTCTTTCATTCTAAAATATTCGGATTTATAACCGCACTTTGGTGTATTCTACATTAACTTTTTAATCAGCGAAGCTGCTAATTCACGTGCTTGCTTATCTACGGCTAATACATCATCAATGCTTGAAATTATAGAAGATGGCATTTGCTCAACTGATACTTGGTTAATTTTCGCAATATCCGTAAATTTAATATAACCATCTAAAAAGGCTTGTACTGCAATTTCATTTGCTGCATTCATAGCGGTTGTCGCATACTGCCCTTCTGCAAAAGCATCGATCGCTAATTTTAAATTTGGATAACGATTAAAATCAGGTTCGATAAACGTCAATTCTTTGATTTTAAAGAAATCTAATGGTTTCACACCACTGACAGTACGATTTGGATAAGCCATGGTTTCCGCAATTGGCGTACGCATATCCGGATTGCCCATTTGAGCAATGACCGAGCCATCTACATAACGCACCATTGAATGAATAATAGATTGAGGATGAATAATCACTTCCATTTCATCAGCCGATGCATTGAAGAGCCAGCGGGCTTCAATGTACTCTAAACCTTTATTCATCATCGTGGCAGAATCCACGGAGATTTTTTTACCCATTGACCAGTTTGGATGAGCGACGGCTTGTTCTGGCGTAATATGTTCAAACTCGTTTAATGGTGTATAACGGAAAGGTCCACCAGAACCGGTTAAGACAATTTTACTGACGCCCAATTCTTTCAAAGGACAGAACCCAACTTTTTCTTGTGCTTCAGGCGGTAAAGATTGAAAAATCGCGTTATGTTCGCTATCAACAGGCAATAATTTTGCTTTCGACTGCTTCACTGCATCAATAAAGAGCTGCCCACAAGTCACCAACGATTCTTTATTCGCAAGCAAGACTTTCTTACTTGCTTTCACTGCCGAAAGCGTCGGCAATAATCCCGCTGCTCCAACAATAGCGGCCATAACTTGATCGGCTTCTGGATGTGCTGCTAGCTCACAAATGGCTTTCTGCCCGGCTAAAACTTCCGTTTTAATGTGATGCGAGGCTAATTTTTCTCGCAATACCTTTGCTGCATTTTCATCATCTAATGCAGCAAAGTGCGGTTGAAATTTCATGCATTGTTCAAACATGGTCTCAACATTTTTGCCTCCCACTAACGCAAAAGCATGGTATTTGTCGGGGTTATGTTCGATAACTGAAAGGGTGCTATGACCAATAGAACCTGTTGATCCTAAAATAACAAGATTTTGTTTTTGCATAAAATTTCGACCGCACTTTGTGCTTTTATTTCTTCATCAGAATAGAACAAGGGCAGACACTTGGTCTGCCCCAAAACATGGTTCGACAATTAGAAATCCATTAATTCTTTTTCTTTATCAGCTAAGATCTCATCCACTTTTTTGATATAGCTATCAGTCACTTTTTGAATAATTTCTTCCGCTTTGTGTTGATCGTTTTCGCTGATTTCTTTGTCTTTTAATAATGCTTTGATTTTATCATTTGCATCACGGCGCACGTTACGAATCGCGACTTTACCTTGTTCACCTTCGCTTTTTACGATTTTGATTAAATCACGACGACGTTCTTCAGTTAATGGAGGAAGAGGTACGCGAATTGTTGTGCCTGCTGAAGATGGGTTTAAACCTAAATCAGACGTTAAAATCGCTTTTTCTACTGCACTGATTAAAGAACGGTCAAATACTGTTACCGCTAAAGTACGCGCATCTTCTGCAACAACGTTAGCTAATTGACGAAGTGGCGTCGCTGCACCATAGTATTCCACTTGGATTGCGTCTAATAAGCTTGGTTGTGCACGCCCTGTACGGATTTTTGCAATATGCCCACGCAACGCTTCGAGGCTTTTTTCCATGCGAGCTTCAGCATCTTGTTTGATTTCATTAATCATTCATCTGTCCTTTTTAATAAATAAAGATAAAACGCAGTGATTTTACTGGATTTTTAGGGAGTTTTGAATCTTTTATTTTGAATATAAGTTTCTATTGCTTAAAGTATGATTTGATAGTATCTTTGCGCTCAATTAATAACAGAGGATTTTAGTATGATTTATAACATGAAAAACGTATTCCGTATTGCTGCTATAGTTTGCGCTTCAGCGTGGTTATCAAGTTGTTCCACTTATGTTAATCCTTTTTCAAGTTTATATTGGAAAGGTAAAAATATTAAGGAATTTATAGAAGATAAAGAGTTAGCAGTTAATGAAACAAAAATTTGTAAAGAAAAAGATAAAGCATTTTTTATCTATAGTTTTGCAAAACCTATGTATCAAATTTTTGATCGAGAAGTTGGCCGATCTTATAATGCTTTTGGTACAACTATTTACACTCAAAGAGAAAATGTTTTTACTGGTAATTATTGGACTTATGCCTTTACAGACTTAAGCGGTAACATTACCTCTTATCGTGCTGCAACAGGATTTGGAGACTTAGATAAAGAATTTAATTGTCGTGCACTTGGGCAAACAGATGACAAAGAACTTACCTCTATATTAACTCGAGAAAGTTTATGGATGAGTATAGTTAATTCAGCAGATAACAATAAAATGGTCTGGGCTTCTAATAAAGCACATTCCACTCAAAAAGCAGCAGAAAAAGATGCGCTAGAACAATGTAAAGATGAAGGTAACAAAAACTGTAAAGTAATGGCTTCTTATAGCAATATTTGTTTATCAAGTGGAATTGGTGCTCGCAATGGTACTTATTTTGATATTTTTGGCTTTGGTTGGAATAAAGAACAAGCAAATAAAGATGTCATTGAGCAATGTAAGTCTAAAGGAGGAAAAGATTGCAAAATTGTCGTTGAGGGACTCTGTGCAACAGCTTGTGACATGGAGCATGAGACGGGATGTATCTTACCTGAACCAAAATGGATTAAACCATAATATAAAACAAACCGCTTATCGTTAAGGTAAGCGATTATATTTTCACTAAAAAATTCGACATAAAGAGTCTCATATGAAATATTCAATAAAACCATTATTAAAGCTCGCGTTTTTTACCTCTATTTGCGGATTCTTAAGCAGTTGCTCGACTTATGTTCATCTTGGTACAACACTTTATTGGTCAGGAAAAGATGTTAATGAATTTATGGAAAGCAAAGGGCTTTATCCAGATGATATTAAGCAATGTTCAAGTGAAAAGGATACTTTCTTAATTTATGGTTTTGCTAGACCGCTTTACAATGTTTTAGAATATGAAGTAGGGCGTGGCCATCATGCTTATGGCACAACCATTTATACCAAGAAAGAAAAAGTCTTTACAGGTAACCATAAATGGACTTATGTCTTTACCGATATGAATGGCAAAATTAAATCTCATCGCGCTGAAACTGGGTTTGGTGATATTGATAAAGAATTCAAATGTAATGGATATTACGATACAAGCAAACTAGAATTAAAACCTCGTACTTGGTCTGCAGTTGCAGTAAGACAAGGAAATAAAAAACAAGGAATATGGGGGAATGATGTTCCTGCTTCAAATTTAGCAAATGCCAAAAAAGAAGCCATTAGTCAGTGTGAAAAAGAAAGTGGTGAACGTTGCGAATTTCTATTTGGATTTAGTAATGCTTGTTTAAGTGTCGCACATGCAGAGAAAAATGGACCGACATCTTATTTCGGATTAGGGATTCTTGGTCAGCGTTCCAAAGATGATGCCTTAGCAAATTGCAAAGAAGATGGTGCTTCAAATTGCCAAGTATCAAATATTTATCCTGTATGTTCTACGCCATGCGATTATGAACAAGATAAACAATGCTTCTTTGATAAACCACAATTAGCCAAACCAGACAAAAATGGTCAAGATGACATTTTTAATGCTGGGGAAAAGAACTTATTTTAATTAACAAAAAACGGTAGAAATCATTTCTACCGTTTTTCATTTTTTTACTTTATCAAATTAACAAATCGTTGTGCCTTCTTCTGTACCTAGCACCACTTGGCGCAATGCACCTGGTTTGCACATATTAAATACACGAATTGGCATACCGTGGTCACGAGCGAGTGTGAATGCTGCCAAATCCATTACTTGTAATTCTTTTTCAATTACTTCTGCATAAGATAAATTACGATATAACACGGCATCAGGATTTTTAGCAGGATCACAGTTATATACGCCATCTACTTTAGTCGCTTTTAACACGATATCTGCTTCAATTTCAATACCACGTAAACAGGCTGCTGAGTCTGTTGTAAAGAATGGGCTACCCGTACCGGCTGAGAAAATCACCACGCGTTTTTCACGTAGCATCTTAATCGCTTCAGACCAGTTATACGTATCGCAAATACCATTTAATTGGAACGCAGACATTAATTTCGCATTCACATCAGCACGGTGAAGTGCATCACGCATTGCCAAACCATTCATCACGGTTGCAAGCATCCCCATATGGTCGCCCACAACACGATTCATCCCTGCTTTAGCTAATTTTGCGCCACGGAATAAGTTACCACCGCCGAGCACAACACCAACTTCCACGCCCATTTCAATTAATTCTTTAATCTCTAAAGCCATACGATCGAGGATAGAAGGATCGATACCGAAGCCCTCATCACCTTGTAATGCTTCACCACTTAATTTCAATAAGATTCGTTTGTAAATTGGTTGGCTCATTGTTTTTTCCTTTGTCGGTTACAAAAATTGGCTTATTCTAGCAAAAGAGTGAAAAAGTTAAAAATGGAAATTGGTCAGAAAAGTGCGATAAAATGGTGCACTTTTGATTTTATAGGCAAACTTTATGAAGATATCAAAAACCTCACAAATTTTAACCGCACTTTTTTCTTTGGCTTGTGCCATTCTTGCGGGTTACCTGATTTTACGAGGCTCGGGGATGTTTCCGGAGCCATCTATTAGTTTAATTTTACTCGCTGCTCTTTTCATTATTTTGTTAAGCAGCAGCCGAAAATCATTCTATTTTATTTTATTGCCATTAGTTTGCTTACACGCATTTTATACGCCGACAGGCTTAAATTTCGGTGCACCAAGCTATCAATATATTGCTTCTGTTCTTGCGACAGATATGTTGGAAACTAAAGAGTTTCTATTACAAATTCCAGTAAGTAGCTATTTAGCCGCATTGGCTATTCCACTATTAGTCTTTTTACATTACAAAAGTGCGGTCAAATTTGGCGTCAAATTTTATCGCAATAAAACATTTATCGCTTTGGCTACCCTGTTAATTGGTTATAACTTGCCGATTGCTGCGCCATTAAAAGAAACGATTGATTCCACTGTTAAAATCGTTGATGAATGGCAAAAATTGAAAAAAATGTCACAGGAAAGTAGCTGGGGACAATCTACTTTGGATAATTCCAAATATCAAGATTATGTGATTATTTTGGGAGAAAGTGCGCGAAAAGATTACTTACATGCTTATGGCTATCCTGTTAATGACACACCATTTATGTCATCAACAAATGGTACTCTCATTGATGGGATGACATCTGCTGGCTCAAACACAGTGGCCTCATTACGCTTGATGCTGACTTTACCAGACAAAGAAAAATGGGAGCCAAACTATGATTTAAGCTTAGTGGATCTCATTAAATCTGCTGGTCTAAAAACCTACTGGCTTTCTAATCAAGGTTTCTTAGGTGAATATGACACGCCAGTTGCTTCGCTTGCATCAAAATCTGATGAAACCATTTTCCTGAAAAAAGGCGGGAGTTTTAATTCGACAAACTACAGCGATTTTGATTTAATTCCTAAATTTGCCCAAGTTTTAGAAGATCCAACACAAGGTAAACGCTTTATTGTGTTACACATTTATGGTTCACATCCTCTTGCTTGCGATCGTGTTGAAGATTATCCGAAAATTTTCAATGATAATGACATTGAGAAAAAGAACGAGTACTTGAATTGCTATATTTCATCCATTAAGAAAACCGATGATTTTATTAAGAAAGTGTATGAAACCCTCAAAGAAAACGAGCAAAAAACGCACCGCACTTTCTCGATGATTTATTTTTCAGATCATGGTTTGTGCCATCAGGAAGATGATAAACATGGTGTAACCTTGTTTAATCAAAACTGTCACAGCCAATTACATCATAATATTCCGCTCTTTAAAATTTCATCTGATGATACGGCACGTAAAGAATACAAAGCCTTTAAATCTGGTTTGAATTTCTTAGAAGGCATCGCTAATTGGATAGGGATTAAAAATCCTAAGCTCACATTAGAGGAAGATTTATTCTCTGAACAAGCTGATAAAGACGATTATGGGCTGAAAAAACTGATTGAAGAGAAATACCGTAAAGATGCAGACCCTGCCATTGATATTCGTCCAAATAAATAGGGAAATATCTTAAATTTAAGACAACAAAAAAGCCGATATTCAATATCGGCTTTTTTATATCTCAATAGAGAAAATTAAGCGTTACCGCCAGTGATTTTTGCAACTTCAGCTGCGAAATCTTCTTCTTTTTTCTCGATACCTTCACCCACTTCTAAACGGATGAAGTTAGACACTGAAGTGTTTACTGATTTTAAGAAGTCACCTACAGATACAGAAGGATCCATTACGAATGGTTGACCTGTTAATGAAACTTCACCAGTGAATTTCTTCATACGACCTTCAACCATTTTCTCTGCGATTTCTTTTGGTTTACCAGAGTTGATTGCGATGTCGATTTGGATTTGACGTTCGTGTTCAACCACTTCAGCAGATACATCTTCTGGATTCACGAATTCAGGTTTAGATGCAGCAACGTGCATTGCCACTTTTTTAAGTTCATCAACAGAACCTTCACCCGCAACTAACACACCGATTTTCGCACCGTGTAAGTATTGAGCAATCACTTGACCCTCTAAGTAAGCAACACGACGGATGTTCATGTTCTCACCGATTTTAGCCACTAATGCAGCACGTTTTTCTTCAAATTGTGCTTGTAATGCTTCGATAGTAGTACCTTTGTTTGCTGCTGCGAAATCAGCTACTTCGTTTGCTAAACCTAAGAAACCAGCATCTTTTGCTACGAAGTCAGTTTCACAGTTCATTTCAACTAATACACCGAAACCATTTTCTACACGAGCAAGGATAACACCTTCAGCTGCAACACGGCCTGCTTTTTTAGCTGCTTTAGCTTGACCAGATTTACGCATGTTGTCGATTGCTAACTCGATATCACCGTTTGCTTCAACTAATGCTTTTTTACATTCCATCATACCGGCACCGGTACGTTCACGAAGTTCTTTTACTAATGATGCTGTGATTTCAGCCATTTTAAAAATCCTCTGTCGAAAATGCGATTTATTTTGACCGCACTTTTAGATAAAAATATAGGGGCTAAATTTTAGCCCCTATGCCAATTAATCGTTTGATTATTAAGGGCTTCGCCTTATTGCAAAACTTAAATTATTCTGCGTCAGCTGCTAATTCTTCAGCAACTTGAGCTTCGTTACCACGACCTTCTTTAACCGCCGCTGCAGCTGCAGAAACGTAAAGTTGGATAGCACGAGTCGCATCATCGTTACCAGGGATAACGAAATCTACGCCAGCTGGAGTTGAGTTAGTATCAACGATAGCAAACACAGGAATACCTAGGTTGTTTGCTTCTTTAACAGCGATATGTTCGTGGTCTGCACCGATAACGAATAACGCATCTGGTAAGCCGCCCATATCTTTGATACCGCCAAGGCTTAATTCAAGTTTTTCCATCTCACGGGTACGCATTAACGCTTCTTTTTTGGTTAATTTGTCAAAAGTACCGTCTTGAGATTGAGTTTCTAAATCTTTTAAACGTTTAATTGATTGACGAACGGTTTTCCAGTTAGTCAACATACCACCTAACCAACGGTGGTTTACATAATATTGTTGACAGTCTAATGCTGCAGCTTGTACTGCTTCTTGAGCAGCGCGTTTAGTACCAACAAATAATACTTTACCGTTGTTGCTAGCAATACGGGTTAATTCCGCTAAAGCTTCGTTGAATAAAGGTAAAGTTTTTTCTAAGTTGATGATATGAACACCGTTACGAGCACCAAAAATGAAAGGTTTCATTTGTGGATTCCAGTAACGAGTTTGGTGTCCGAAGTGTACGCCCGCGTTGATCATGTCGCGCATTGAAACTTGTGCCATAATATTTTCCTTTTGTTGGGGTTGAGCCTCCACATATCAGCTAATCGACCGTTTGGCACCCCGATTAAGCCTTAATGATATGTGTGTGTTGTTAATAATTAAAAACGCTGCTTTTGAAACCCAAAAACAGCGGTGCGATTTATACCATAAAGTGCGGTCAAAAACTAGTTTATTTTGTCAAATTTATTACTTTTCTTGCTTTAATAAACAATAAAGGGGGACGATGCCGCAAATCTTTAAATTCATCATGCCATTGTGGCTGCTCGGCTAACATGGGTTCAGCCATTTGTTCAATTTGAAAACCTGCAGCAATTAAATCATTAATAATCGTTGCCGTCGTGCGGTGATAGGTTTTAAAAGGTTGTTGAAACCAATTTCGCTCTCTTAACCCTTCATCACGGTAATGATTTAAACGATAAGCGACTTGCTGTTTTTGCTCATTTTTTTCCCAGCGTTCCCCTTCTTTATGGCAAGTTGTAATCGGATGCTCTTGGGAAAAAACTAATGTGCCGTTAGGCTTAAGCTTATTGGCTATCATCGCTAATAAAGCGGAAAAATCCTCAATATAATGAAAAGCAAAAGAGCTGATAATGACATCAAAATCACTTTCTGGCAATTCCGTTAATTTTTCCATCGGTAACTGATATAACGAAAAACGTCCAGAAAATTGACCGCACTTTTGCAGATCTTGTTCAGCTTGTTCTAGCATTTTAGCTGAAAGATCTGTTCCTACTACTCTCTCCGCATTGCGTTCTAAATAGAGTTGCAAATGCCCGCCCGTTCCACAACCTAGATCGAGCAATTTTTTTCCTTGTAAATCAGGTAACAGGGAAAGCATAGTCGGCTTTTCCACTATTTCATTGAGACTGATTGGGTTAGATCGAAGTTTTTGATAAAGCGCAAAGAAGTTTTCTTTATCATAAACGCTCGTTTGGTTACTCATCTCGTTTCCTATGTAAAATTAAAAAGGGCGTATTCGATACGCCCCTACAATATTAACGCGAAAACTTATCCTGCGAAACTTGCAAACCATCCTAAGTTTGCGCCTACTTGTGCCACAATATTTAACACACCGAATAAGATCACAAAACCAATCATAAAATTACCGCCATACACTTTATAAGTCGCATTTGGGAATTTTTGGCGACTGGCTTTAGCAAGCAGTGCTGGCACGATTGCAGCCCAAATTGTTGCAGCTAATCCAGCATAACCAATGGCAATCACGAAACCATAAGGGAATTGTAAACTTAACAATAGTGGAGGTAAGAATGTTACCAATGTGGTTTTTGTTCTGCCTAATACGCTATCATCAAATTTAAATAAATCGGCAATATAATCAAATAAACCTAAAGTCACCCCTAAGAATGAGGTTGCAATAGCCATATAAGCAAAGAAATTCAATACAACCGCAATGTATTCCACTTCAATATATTTGTGTAATGCTTCTAATAATGCCGATACATCGCCGCCTTTTTCAATTACGGGTGCAAATTCTGTACGAGGTAAATTACCTTGCACTGCAAGCTGCCATAAGATGTAAATCACTAAGGCTAAGCCTGTACCAATAAAGATCGATTTCATTACACGACTACCATCACGATCGTAATATTTTACGAGGCTTGGCACATTTCCGTGGAAACCGAAAGACACTAAGCAAACAGGAAGTGCGGTCAATAAATAAGGTAAATAGGTTTGCTCGCCTTCTGCAACAGTATTGAATAACACTTCTGTTTTTACAGAGCTCAATAAACCTGCGGTAGAAAGGAAGAAAGCGACTACCATCCCAACAATCAATACAGTGGTGAAACGATCTACGGCTTTAGTGGAAAGCCATACGAAAGCCGCAAGAATAAAACAGAAAATTAAGGATCCAGAAGTACGTCCAATATCGACCGCACTTTCAGCAGAACCAAAAGCTTGGTTAAGCAAGTTTTGTGTAATACCACCGCCAGAGGTGATATAAGCATAAGTTAAAATATACAACACGAAAGCCACTGAAAGGCCATTGATAATATTCCAACCTTTACCCAACAAATCTTTTACGATGGTGTCAAAGCTTGAGCCGGTAGGATAATGTAAGTTGGCTTCTAAGATCATCAAACCTGATGTGGTCATACAGAACCAAGTGTAAACCAAAGCCAGAATAGAGCCGATAAACCATACGCCAGCCGTTGAAGTTGGGTTTGCAAGCATACCTGCACCAATCGCAGTACCTGCAATAATCATGGCGCCGCCTAATAAAGAAGGAGATTTTTTTATTGTCATAGTAAAGTCCTAGAATATAATTTTGCACTATTATAATAGTACAAAATCAAAAGGCAATCTTTTTATATCGACAACAATAAAGAAATTTATATAATATCGATATTTTGACCGAAAAGGACTTAATTATGAAAAAACAACTTAAAAGCTTTGCTTTTGCTGCGTTAGCGGGTGTTGTATTAACTTCGTGTGCTGACTCTGCCTCTATCAATCAACAAGCTGCAAGTAGCTATACCCAAGAAATGGGTAATATGCGTGCACATGGTGTAATTGATACTTCATCAAAAACTGCAAAACGTGTTCATGCAGTGTTTAATAAAATGGTGCCTTATGCAGACCAAGCGAATGAAACTGGACAACAATTTAACTGGCAAATCAATGTCATTAAATCAAAAGAACTGAATGCTTGGGCAATGCCAGGCGGTAAAATGGCATTCTACACAGGTTTAGTGGATACCTTACAGTTAAACGATAATGAAATTGCTGTTGTAATGGGTCACGAAATGGCACACGCTTTAAAAGAACACGGTAAAGCGAAAGTGAATTTTGGTATGGCTACTAATATTGCAGCAAGTTTAGGTCATGCCGCCCTTTCTACTGTTATCGGTTCAAGTGCAAGTGAATTAGCAGTAGGTTTAACCAAAGACTTTGCTTTAGATAAACCTTACTCTCGTAGCGCAGAAACTGAAGCGGATGAAGTTGGTCTTATGTTAATGGCTCGCTCAGGTTACAATCCTGAAGTTGCACCAGGTTTATGGCAAAAAATGGCAAAAGCCTCTGGTGGTTCCAAAGGGGCACTTGATGTGTTAGCTTCTACTCACCCGAGTGATGAGTCCCGTCAAGAAAACTTACAACGCTTATTACCAGAAGCAATGGAACTTTACAAAGCCGCTAAAAATAAAAATGGCTAAATAAAACCATCAAAAAATTGACCGCACTTTCATAAAATAAAAAGCGAACATCATGTTCGCTTTTTTTATATCTAAAAGAAAACCGCACTTGAAAAATCAACGTGCGGTTTGTTTTTATCGTATTTTCAATTAATGTTGTTCGTTAATGTGACCTTCGATTGGTTTTACATTTTCATCAAACACTGGTAACGGTTTGTGTTCGCTTGCAATATATGAATAAATCACTGGCAACACGAATAAGGTAAACAATGTACCGATAGCCAAACCTGCCACGATAACAATACCAATACTAAAACGAGATACCGCACCCGCACCTGTTGCATAAAGCAACGGTACAAGACCTGCAATCATCGCAGCGGTTGTCATCAGAATTGGACGTAAACGTACTTTAGCCGCTTCGGTAATCGCTTCAATACGCGTTTTACCATGATTTAACTGCTCTTCTTTCGCTACTTCACACATCAAAATACCGTGTTTTGTGATCAGTCCAACTAAGGTAATCAAACCAACCTGTGAGTAGATATTTAGCGTTGTGCCTGCAATACCAAAAAATCCGAAGGCATTTAAGGCTAACAATGCGCCACTCACGGCTAACGGTACGGAAATCATAATCACGATTGGATCGCGAATTGATTCAAACTGAATCGCCAAGACTAAGAAAATAATCACCACCGCGAGTAAGAAAGTCACAGCAAGTGCATTACCTTCTTGTACTAACTGACGCGCTTCACTTTTAAAGTCATAGTTATAACCTTGCGGTAAGGTATTTTTCGCATTGTCTTGCAACCATTGGATTGCATCACCAATTGAAGTCCCAGGCATCGGTACAGCACTAATCACCGCAGAGTTTAACTGACTGAAACGAGGCAATGTACTTGGTTGTGGTTCCAATGTAGCCGTCACCAAGCTGCTTAATGGAACAGAGGTACCATTTGCTGCGGTGATGTAATACTTATTAAAACTTTCCGGAGATAAACGATTGTCACGTTTTACTTGGGAAATAATTTTGTAAGCTCGACCATCAATAGCCACACGTTCAATGGTTGCGGCAGATAAGAAGCTGCCTAACGTACGGCTGATTTGTTGCATTGTAATGCCATAAGTTCCTGCTTTTTCACGATCGATCTTAATACGCATTTGAGCAGTATCAAATTTAAGATCGAGATTGGTATAAACGAACTTGCTGGATTTTTGCATATCCTCTAAGAATTTACCCGCCACATTTGCTAAATCACCGTAGTCTTGTGATGTGCTGATCACAAAACCAATTGGAGGACCTTGCTCCCCTGTATTAATTTCTGGGAACGCAAAGCCTTGTACAGACACTTCAGGAATAGATTTCGCTTTTTCATTCAGCTCATTCATGATAGCTGTTTGGCTTTTTGAGCGTTCTTTCCAATCTTTTAAAGTTACAACGTTTAAAGATTGGTTAGAGCTTGGTGCCCCTGAAATCGTCATCGCAAACTGTACTTCTGGCGTATTGGTTAAAATCTCTTGATAAGGTGTCATCGCATTTTGCACGTAATCTATGTTTACGTTAGACGGTGCGGAACCAATCGCCAAAAATGCCCCTTTATCTTCTGGTGGGGTTAATTCACTTGAAAGTGATTTAAACAATACCGGTAAGGTCGCAAAGATAATCGCCGCAAACATCAACATACATTTACGATTAACCATCACCAAATCAAGGACATACGCATAAGCTGCATTTACTTTGCTTAGTGTATGCTCCACTCGTTGCTCTAATTTACTTGGCTCCGCATTCGATTTCAGTAACTTACTGGTCATCATTGGTGAAAGTGTTAATGCCACGATACCGGAAATAAATACTGCTCCAGCAAGGGTTAAAGCAAACTCTTTAAACAACGTACCCGTAATACCGCCCATTAACGCCATTGGAGAATATACCGCAATCAAGGCTATAGTCATGGAAATAACCGGAACGGCAATTTCACGCGTACCAATAATCGCCGCACGGAATGGTGTTTCACCTAACTTAATGTGGCGGTCTACGTTTTCCAATACCACAATCGCATCATCCACCACCAAACCAATGGCTAGAACCAATGCCAGCAAAGTCATCAAGTTAATAGAGAAATCAAATGATTGAAGCAACATAATTACCCCGATTAATGAAATCGGAATGGTGATAACCGGGATTAAAATCGCACGGAATGAACCAATAAACATGGTAATCACCACCAACACGATTATCGTTGCCTCAACAATCGTTTTGATTACTTCATTAATTGAGTTATTAATCGCAATTGTACGGTCATATAAGATGTCAGATTCAATAGCATCCGGTAGATTATTTTTAATACTGTCATATAGCGGACGTACTTTCGCAGCTACCGTTAATGGGTTTGCTGACGAGGTTGGGTTAATCGCTAATACAACAGAATCTGCGCCATTGGCTACCGCACGTGAGCTATCGCTTGATTTATTTAACTCAATATCAGCGATATCGCGTAAACGTACTAACTTATCACCGTTAGACGTCACAATTAAGTTACCTAATTCTTCAACCGATTTTGTCGTGGTTTCTACTTTGTTTTTATAGGTTACAAAATAGCCATTATCATTACCTGCTGCTGTTTGAACGTTATTCGCTGATAATGCGGACATCACTTGTGTGGCAGAAAGGTTTTGAGCCGCCATTTTTTCTGGGTCTAACCAAACACGAAGAGCGTACTCTGATGCGCCAAAAATATCTACACTTGCCACCCCTTCTACGGTAAAGAATTGTGGTTTTACTACACGTTGAATATAGTCTGTTACTTGGCTTGCATCGAGTTTGTTAGAACGGAAACTAATATACATAATCCCCGAACCACCGGTTGATGAAGAAATCGTTGGATCTTCAATACCACTTGGTAATTCAGAACGAACTGAGTTAACTTTAGCTAAAACATCTGCCAAGGCCGCATTCGGATCCGTATTTAATTTCATTTTTACGGTGACCTTTGACGTACTTGGGCTAGAGCTTGAAGACATATAGTCCACATTATCTGCTTGCGCTACCGCCTCTTCAATTTTGGAAGTAACAAACGCTTGAATTAAGTTCGCATCCGCCCCTGGATATGCAGTGGTCACCGTAATCACCGTCGTGGTCATTTTCGGATATTCGCGCACAGCCAATTTCGAGATCGCTTGTAATCCTAAAATAATGATTAACAAGCTAATCGAAACCGCCAAAACAGGACGACGAATAAATATATCGGTAAATTTCATTCGCTTTTCCTAATTAAAGATTCGTTTTATTCGCAGGTTGTTCAGTACCTACGCCCGCTTTATCTGCAACAGAGACTAATGCACCGTTACTTAAGTTTTGCTGACCGCCGGTCACAATTTTATCGCCGACTTTAACTTCATCGCCTTTTAATTGTGCATAAATACCTTGACGATCTTTCGTAAATACAGTGATTGATTTTGCACGGTACATATTCGCCGCTTTTTCTGCTCCGCCTAATTTCTCAATATCTTCATCGGAAAGTGCGGTCAAAATATAAAGCGATTCGCCATACATGTTGTAGCTCACTGCCACTTGTGGCACAACGATTTGATTATGCTCAGTTGGTAAAGCAACATTTAAGCGAGTAAACATACCGGATAATAATTTTGCTCCATCTTCTGGTTCAAACGTTGCTTGAACATCGACTAAACCCGTTGAAGAATTAATTGCTGGCTCAATTGCTGTAACCTTCGCGGCAAAAGTTTCACCTTTACGCGCATCTGCCGTAGCCGTTACTTTTTGACCAATATGCAATTTATCTAATAGGTTTTGAGCAATCGCAAAATCCACTTTCATAGAAGAACGATCTTCCACACGCACAATTTCAGTACCGTTTGAAACGTACTGACCAGCATTCACTTTCACGATACCGGCTTTACCATCAAATGGTGCCACGATTTGGCGACGTTCAATCGCCGCTTTTAATGACTCAATATTTGCCGCTTGTGCTTCATAAGCTGCTTTTGCATTATCTAATTCTTGACGAGAAACAGCCCCGCTGCCCGCAAGGTTTGCATAACGTTGATAAGTTTGACGTAATGACACCACCTGAGCTTGTGCGGCTTGTAAGCTTGCACGCTCAACTGAGCTATCTAACTCAACTAACAAATCCCCTTTTTTCACGCTCTGACCATTTTGTACGAGCACTTTAGACACCGTTCCTGCACTTTGAGCGCTTAACATCGCCCCTTGATTTGGACGAACAAGACCTGTCGTTTCAATGATTGGCGTCCATTCTGAAGCCTTAACTGTCATTGCAGTCACAGGAGAGGCTGTTTCTGGTTTATTTGCCAAGAAATCAGCAATGCCTTTTGCCTTCATTTGATTAAGAAAAATCATTGCTGCAAAAATTAACACAAATACGCCTAACGCTAATTTCAAAAAGAAAACGTGTGAACGCTTTGGTCTATTAGTTTGAGTTATACTCATTTGGAAAACTCCATTAAGACAATAAAATTACTACTTCTGAATTGCACGCCAAGAGCGTTCAATGACAGATTCTAACATCGCATCGGTTACTGCCGTACCGAGAAACTTGATATCTGAGGCTAAAACTATTGCCGTTTTAAGACTCAGCAAAAATAACATGTGAGGATCTAAATCAGCTAACACATTTGCGGCTTGTCCCTTGAGACAAAACTGTTCCCAACACGAATGCTCCATTTCTTTGCAGGTTTCAATAAACTCTGGTAAAGATCGATATTGATTCATGTTTAACAGAATCGTTGGATTTTCTTGAAGAAAATGCCAAATATTCCACCACATTTTTCTGTATTGCTCGAAAAAAGATTGGCTTTCATCAAAATCTTCTTCAATCGCCACAACAAACTTATTGAATACTTGACGAGCAAATTGTGCTAATAGCTCGTCTTTACTCTTAAAATAAAGATAAATCGTACCTACTGCGATGCCTGCTTCCTTGGCTAACTTATGCATAGAAAGATAATGTAATCCTTCTTTTGCCATAAGACGATCTGTTGCATCAAAGATCTGCTCACTGACATCAAGCTTCGTTTTAGAGGCTTTTACTTGTCGCATAATAAAAAATTAAATTCTTAGGGTTATATATGAGAAAGGTCATTTAAGATGAATATCAAAAATGAATGAACGTTCATTTTATTGATTTTTCATTTTTTGGCAAGTGAAAATATAAAAAAAGTGCGGTTATTTTTAACCGCACTTTTAAATTCTTATTACATTCCAATCACAACGCAACTCGCTACTGATTTTGCTTTATCTTGTGCTGCTGTTGCTGCATCTCGGCTACCAAATGGTCCTACACGTACGCGGTTCCATTCTTCACTTGTCGCAATTTGTGCATTTACGCCAGCCATCGCTAGACGACCTTGTAAGCTTTCTGCTTGCGCACGATTTTTAAATGCACCACATTGTAAACCAAATTTTTTGCCGCCAGCCTGTACTTGCTGTTCAGCAGGTTTCGGTTCTGCTTTTTTCGGTTGCTCAGTTTTAGCAGGTTCCGTTTTAGCTGGTTCCGCCTTCACTACTTCTACTTTTTTCGGAGGTTCAGGCTTTTTAACTGGCTCTGTTTTTTTAACTGGCTCAGGCTTTTTCACTTCCGTTTTTGCTGTTTGCTGTGGCTGTGTTGGCTGAGCTTGCACTGTCTGTGCTGGTTGAGCTTGCTGTGCTTGAGCCGCGGCTTTTTCCGCATTCGCCGCTTCTTGCTCTTTACGTTGAGCTTCTAATTTTTTCGCTTCTTCTGCCGCTTTTTGTTCTTTTTCCATTTGAATAAGCACTTGACGCTGTTCTTCCGTCAAACGCATATTTTTTTCAACTGAAGAAGGATTATTATCCACCGGCACCGTACGAGTTTCTAATTCTTTAATATAGTGCCACACCTCTTCTGGGCGATTTGGTAACACACTTTTCGGTTGCGGTTTTTCCGGCTGAACATTTGTCGTCACTACAGGTGCTGGTGTTTTACTTTTTAAGAAGTAAAGTCCTAACCCAAAACCTAATACCGCCACCAACGCAAGAACAATTAAGGTATTGCGATTAAAACTTTTCTTTGCTTTCTTTTTATTATTTTTTGAGCCGCTTCGACCGGCAAAATCTCGATGAGCCACGATAAAATCCTAAAATATTCGATAAATTAAACTTAGAGTATAAAAAACGCCTAATTCTACTGAAAAACTGTGCATTTTTCTAGGTAATTTTTGCTAACTCAAATCCAATGGATCCACGTCTAAAATCAACCGCACTTGAGAAGACTTTATCAGCTCTGGCGAATATCGACTTAATGCCGCCTGTAATTGTTTCCGAGAAGCGTGCTGTAATAGCAACTGCCAACGATATTGCCCCGCTTTTTTGCTGAACGGTGCGGGAATCGGCCCCAACACTTGCAAGCCTTCTATTTTTTGTTCATAGAAGAAAGAGGCTAATTGCGACAATGCATTTTCCGCCTCTTCAGAATGACGACTTTGTGCTTTAAACAATGCCTGGAAACTAAACGGAGGCAAGCCCATATTATGGCGTAGCTTCAAGGTTTCTTCTGCAAAGGCTTGATAACCCTTTTCAAGCAAGGTAGTTAATAACGGATGATCCGGATAATGAGTCTGCAAAACCACTTCACCCTGTTTTTCGGCTCTGCCTGAGCGCCCTGCCACTTGCACATAAAGCTGCGCTAAACGTTCTTCGGCTCTGAAATCAAGGGAAAACAAGGCATTATCTACATTCACTAAAGCAACCAAAGTGACATTCGGAAAATGGTGTCCTTTGGCTAACATTTGGGTGCCAATTAAAATCTGACTTTTACCTTGCTGAATATCCTCTAAATAACCTTCAAGCTTGCCTTTTCGTGCTGTGCTATCACGATCGATACGAGCAATATTATATTGTGGGAAACGTACTTTTAAGGTTTCCTCCAGTTGTTCAGTGCCTAACCCCGTTGTGACTAAATGCGTTGAACCACAATGACCACATTGCATCGGCACTGTTTTTTGTGCGCCACAATGATGGCAGCGTAAAACACGCTGATGTTGGTGATAAGTATAAGGTTTTTCGCAATGATGACATTCATCAATCCAGCCACATTCATGACATAACAACACAGGCGCAAATCCACGTCGATTAAGGAATAACAATACTTGATTGCCTTTTTCTAAGTGTTCTTGCATACGTTTCAATAGCGGCTCGGATAAGCCGTTTTGAATTCGTTGATGTTTTAAATCAATCACAAATTGACGAAGTGCGGTCGCATTTCCAGCCCTTTTTGATAGTACCAAATGATGGTATTTGCCATTTTGTACGTTATTCACACTTTCCAAACTTGGGGTCGCAGAACCTAACAAAATAGGAATATTGAGTTTTTGCGCTAAAACAATACCTAAATCTCTCGCATGATAACGCCAACCATCTTGCTGTTTAAACGAGCCGTCATGTTCTTCATCTAAAATGATTAAGCCAAGATCTGAAAACTGGGTGAAAAGCGCCGATCTCGTACCAATCACGATTGCACTCTGTCCTGTTCTTGCACGCTCCCAGACATTTAAGCGCTGTGTATCATTCAAGTTGGAATGCAATACATCAATTTCTACATTAAAGCGAGCTTGGAACCGTCTCACGGTCTGAGGGGTAAGCCCAATTTCAGGAACAAGCACTAAAACCTGTTTGCCTTTCTTTAAGACTTCTTCAATGTATTGCAGGTAAATTTCAGTTTTACCTGAACCAGTCACGCCCTCTAACAACCACACATTAAAGCCTTCTTGGAAAAGCAACTGGCTAAATGCAAGGGCTTGTTGCTTGTTTAAGGTCAATCGGTTATCAAGATTAACTAAAGGATTATCCCCTAAAGCTTGCTGCCAACTTTTTTGTTCAGTAGGCACAATAATCTCTCCCACATAATCTTTGCTTTTAAGGGCTGACCAAATTGCGGAACTGATCTCATTATTACCTTTTTCTAGATCTTGCGTTAGCAATAAATTTAAGGCTTCAATTTGTTTTTTGGCACGTTTTAATTCGCCTGATTCAAACGCTTGTTTTCCAAGCTCTGTTATATGCCAAAAAGTGCGGTCATTTTTAACCGCACTTTCTCCATTACGAAGTTTGACTGGCAATGCTTGAAACAACACATCGCCTAATGCTGCACGATAATAATTAGCCGACCAAGCTAACCAATCCCAAGTTGTGGAATTAAAAAGTGATTCAGCATCAAGCACATCAATAATCGGTTTTAACTTTTCTTTTGCTACATCCGAAGAAGCGGGCAAATCCACCACGATCCCTACTCGTTTTTGCGAACCAAAAGGTACCAACACTCGTCCACCAACGATTGGTGTCAAGTCAGGTGAATAGAGATAATCAAAAAATCGGGGGAGCGGTACGGCTAATGCAACTCGGACAATATTCATAACAAAAAACAATTAAAAATTTTCGCTATTATACGGGAATTAGGTGGAAAAATCCCACAACCTTGCCTTTTAGTGTATAATCGCCGCCAATTTTAATTGAGCGAATAAAAACCATGACAGAAGAGCAAAAAACCTTTGCTGATCAAAAACGTAAAACCGTTGAAACGGCTGAATTTACAGAAGATGGTCGTTATAAACGTAAAGTTCGTAGCTTTGTGTTGCGGACAGGTCGCTTAAGTGATTTTCAAAAAAATATGATGAATGATCACTGGGCTGATCTTGGATTAGATTATCAAAATGCCCCTTTTGATTTTGCCGCGATTTATAGCAATACGAATCCCGTTATATTAGAAATTGGCTTCGGGATGGGGAAATCTTTAGTGGATATGGCTGAAGCGAATCCTGATAAAAATTATCTCGGTATTGAAGTGCACACGCCTGGTGTGGGTGCCTGTATTGCTTATGCGGTAGAAAAAGGCGTGAAAAACCTTCGCGTGATTTGCCATGATGCCACTGAAATTTTACGTGATTGTGTGAAAGACGGCGAATTGGGCGGTTTACAGCTTTTCTTCCCAGACCCTTGGCATAAAACAAAACATCATAAACGCCGTATTGTTCAACCGCACTTTGTAGAGCAAGTCGTGCAAAAATTACAACCAAATGGCTTTATTCATATGGCAACTGACTGGGAAAACTATGCGGAACAAATGCTCGAAGTGCTTTCAGCCAATGAAAATTTAGTCAATACTGCCGAACAAGATTATATTCCACGTCCTGATTTCCGCCCTCTTACAAAATTCGAGGCGCGTGGTCATCGCTTAGGTCACGGTGTGTGGGATTTATACTTTAAGAAAAAATAATCATAGAGATGATGACGATACCCCATTACCTTAACATAGGAGAACATTGAAAATGAAAACTCGTAATCAACGTCAACGTAAAAAACTTCACTTAGCTGAATTCCAAGAATTAGGCTTTTTAGTGAATTGGCAATTTGCTGAAGGAACCAGCATCGAAACTATCGATGAAACCGTTGATCGTTTTATTGCTGAAGTGATTCAACCAAACGGCTTAGCTTATGAAGGTAGCGGCTATTTACATTGGGAAGGCTTAGTTTGCTTAGAAAAAATTGGCAAATGTGATGAAAGCCATCGCCAATTAGTACAAAAATGGTTAGAAGAGAATAAATTGCAACAAATCGAAATCAGTGAATTATTCGATATTTGGTGGGATTACCCAACAAAAAACGCATAATATTTTAAGCACACTTCAGGGCGGATTATCCGCCCTATTTAATAATCATTTTCACTTATATTTTAACAATTTATTTACATTCCTAATTTCCTTTCAAAATATCCTTGATCTACCTCAAGAAAAGTGTATATTTCTTAAAAACTACTCCTTTTAGGTAGTTACTATTTTGTTATCGGAGCTAGATAATGCTCCCCTTGAAAATACCGAACTTTAAAGAAAAATATGGCGATTGAAAATCCTTCTCGCAGACAATTATTACGTGGGCAATTTTTACAATCGTTACATTCTGAAAACGCTAAAATTCAAGGTATCAATGCTATACGTCCACCTTGGTCGGTAAATGAAGCAGACTTTACAGATAAATGCACTCGATGCGGTGATTGCATACTGATATGTGAAACCCAAATTATCGTAAAAGGCGATGGTGGCTTTCCTGAAATACAATTTGACAAGGGCGAGTGCACTTTCTGTCAAAAATGTGTTTTAGTTTGTGAACAACCAATTTTTCACTCATTAGAAGAAGAGCCTTGGACACATAAAGTTGAAATTACAACGCAATGCCTAACGGAAAATCGAGTGGAATGTCGAAGTTGCCAAGATAGCTGCCCGATGAATGCCATCCGTTTTCGATTGCAACTTGGTGGTGTAGCAAAACCCATATTGGATTTAGAAAGCTGTAATGGTTGTGGCGCTTGCCTAAGTGTTTGCCCGACAAAAGCAATAAAAATTTTTAATATTGAAACAAATATCGATGAGTCAATTTAGCGAAAATGAGAACTGGTATGTATGCAGCATTGTTGTGCAAGCCAGACCAGAAAAACTTAACCAAGTCAAAGAAGCCATTTTAGCGATTCCAACCGCTGAGATTCATGGCGAAAAATCTGATGAAGGCAAATTGGTGGTCACCCTTGAAAGTAACCGTCAATTAGCATTAGCGGATCTTATGGATGAAATTAAAGATATCCCAGGAGTAATTGTCGTTTCTTTAATTTCGAATTACTTAGATGAAAAATAAATAATTTAGGTATACATGCCATTTTGTATATTCTAAAAAATTCAACAACGAGTGGGGAAAACTATGGAACTTAATCGTAGAGATTTTATGAAAGCCAATGCTGCGCTTGCAGCAGCAGCGGCTGCCGGTATGACCATCCCTGTTAAACAGGTTGATGCGGCAGAAGATATGGGCATCAAATGGGATAAAGCGCCATGTCGTTTCTGTGGTACAGGATGTAGCGTATTGGTAGGAACCAAAGATGGTCGAGTTGTCGCAACTCAAGGTGACCCAGATGCAGAGGTAAACCGTGGTTTAAACTGTATCAAAGGTTACTTCCTTTCTAAAATCATGTACGGTGCAGACCGTGTACAAACTCCGTTATTACGTATGAAAGATGGTAAATTCCATAAAGAAGGTGACTTTACACCCGTTTCTTGGGATCAAGCTTTCACTATCATGGCGGAAAAAATCAAAGACATCTTGAAGAAAAAAGAACCAAATGCTGTTGGGATGTTCTCTTCCGGTCAAACAACCATCTACGAAGGTTACGCAAAAGTAAAACTTTGGAAAGCTGGTTTCCGTTCTAATACTATCGACCCGAATGCTCGTCACTGTATGGCGTCTGCAGCGGTTGCATTTATGCGTACATTCGGTATGGATGAACCAATGGGTTGCTATAACGATATCGAGAAAACCGATGCATTTGTGCTTTGGGGTTCAAACATGGCGGAAATGCACCCAATTTTATGGTCTCGTATTTCTGACCGTCGTCTTTCTTCTGATAATGTGAAAGTGGTGGTTATGTCAACATTCGAACACCGTTCGTTTGAATTAGCTGATGTGCCTATCGTGTTTAATCCACATTCAGACCTTGCAATTCTTAACTATATCGCTAACTACATTATCCAAAACGATAAAGTAAACTGGGATTTCGTTAATAA
Source organism: Haemophilus parainfluenzae (assembly GCF_014931275.1). Taxonomy (NCBI): domain Bacteria; kingdom Pseudomonadati; phylum Pseudomonadota; class Gammaproteobacteria; order Pasteurellales; family Pasteurellaceae; genus Parahaemophilus; species Parahaemophilus parainfluenzae. The sequence goes on along the minus strand of NZ_CP063110.1, from coordinate 952,583 downwards.
ACACACTAAATTCAAACGTGGTGAAACCGATATCGGTTATGGTTTACGCCCAGAACATCCGCTTGAAGTTGCTGCGAAAAACCGTAAAACCGCAGGTAAAATGCACGATTCTGACTTCGAAGAATTCAAGAAAATCGTTGCACCTTATACATTAGATGAAGCACACCGTATTTCTGGTGTACCAAAAGATCAGCTTGAAACTCTTGCGAAGATGTACGCAGATCCAGAACAAAACTTAGTATCTTACTGGACAATGGGCTTTAACCAACACACTCGTGGTGTATGGGTTAACCACATGATCTATAACGTACACTTATTAACCGGTAAAATTTCTAAACCAGGTTGTGGTCCGTTCTCATTAACTGGTCAACCTTCAGCTTGTGGTACAGCACGTGAAGTAGGTACTTTCGTTCACCGTTTACCAGCAGACATGGTAGTAACCAATCCAAAACACGTTGAAATTACAGAGAAAAAATGGAAATTACCAAAAGGCACTATCCCAACTGTACCTGGCTATCCAGCGGTACAACAAAGCCGTGCCTTAAAAGACGGTAAACTAAATTTCTTATGGCAAATGTCCACCAACAACATGCAAGGCGGTCCGAATATCAATGACGAAATTTTCCCTGGTTGGCGTAACCCTGAGAACTTTATCGTTGTTTCAGACCCTTACCCATCAGTTTCTGCTGTTGCGGCTGACTTAATTCTTCCAACTTGTATGTGGGTAGAAAAAGAAGGGGGTTATGGTAACGCTGAACGTCGTACCCAATTATGGCGTCAACAAGTAAAAGGCCCAGGTGAGTCTCGTTCTGACTTATGGCAAATTGTTGAATTTGCTAAATACTTCAAAACTGATGAAGTATGGGGTGAAGAGTTATTAGCTCAAATGCCTGAATATCGTGGCAAAACCTTATACGAAGTGCTTTACGAAAATGGTGAAGTAAACAAATTTAAAGTACCAACGGATGTTCCGGGATACATCAATGATGAAGCCGATCACTTTGGTTACTACCTACAAAAAGGTTTATTCGAAGAATACGCTGACTTCGGTCGTGGTCATGGTCATGACTTAGCACCATTCGATACTTATCACCAAGTACGTGGTTTACGTTGGCCGGTTGTTGACGGTAAAGAAACCTTATGGCGTTACCGTGAAGGCTTTGACCCGTATGTCAAACCAGGTGAAGATATCGCATTCTATGGCTATCCAGATAAAAAAGCGATTATTCTAGGTGTTCCTTATGAAGCACCTGCAGAATCACCGGATGAAGAATATCCATTATGGTTATGTACTGGTCGTGTACTTGAGCACTGGCATACCGGTACCATGACTCGTCGTGTACCTGAATTACACCGTGCATTCCCGAACAACTTAGTTTGGATGCACCCTGCGGATGCGAAAAAATATGGCTTACGTCATGGGGATAAAGTGAAGTTAATCACTCGTCGTGGTGAAATGATCACTTACTTAGATACCCGTGGTCGTAACAAATGTCCTCAGGGCTTAATTTATACCACCTTCTTTGATGCGGGTCAGCTTGCGAACAAATTAACATTGGATGCAACCGATCCAATTTCAGGCGAAACCGACTTCAAAAAATGTGCGGTTAAAGTGGAAAAAGCGTAGGATTTTCCTTTCGTTTCTAGTCGCTCCTCTCTTTCAAGAGAGGGGAATTTAAAATAAGAGCGGTCAAATTTTGCAACATTTTTACAAAATCAGGCCGCTTATAAAAGGAAACGCAGATGAGACTTGATCCTAACCGTCGTCAGTTTTTAAAAAATGTGACAAGAACGGCTGCCGGAGTGTGTGGGGTTGGTATTATTCTTGGCTTACAGCAACAACAAGCTAAAGCTAAAGAAGGAATCGCCTTGCGTCCACCTGGTGCTTTACCGGAAAAGGATTTCTTGGCAGCTTGTACCCGTTGCGGACAATGCGTCCAAGCGTGTCCATATGATATGTTGCATTTAGCTTCGCTGATTTCACCAATGGAAGCTGGCACACCTTATTTTATCGCTCGGGATAAACCTTGCGAAATGTGTCCGGATATTCCTTGTATGAATGCTTGCCCAAGTGGCGCATTAAGTGAGGAACTTAAAGACATCAATGATGCGAGAATGGGGTTAGCCGTATTGCTAGACCATGAAACTTGTCTTAACTGGCAAGGGTTGCGTTGTGATGTGTGTTACCGCGTTTGTCCATTAGTGGATAAAGCAATTACACTTGAACGTATCCACAATGATCGTACAGGGATTCATGCAAAGCTTATTCCAACTGTTCACTCTGATGCTTGCACCGGATGCGGTAAATGCGAACAAGCTTGTGTATTAGAAGAAGCGGCAATTAAAGTCTTACCGATGGATATCGCCAAAGGACTACTCGGTCGCCACTATCGCTTAGGCTGGAAAGAAAAACAAAATGCCGGAAAATCCTTAATTGAGGAGCAACATCCGGATGGCTTACGTCCAGCAATGGATGCTCGTATGCCGGAAGGCTCACATGAGCCGGTTTATCAGCCAATGCAAGTTCAACCGAACCAAAAAGTGGCAACACCAAACCGTGCAACAATGGATTATGTACCAAATCCAACAACAGTTCCGGAAGCAGAGCAATTCCCAAATCTGGACTTAAACATTAAGGGGGTTAAATAATGGCTGAAAAATATACCCCGAATAAGCCTAAAGATGCAGGCTTAGAAGCTCGCCAAAAACTCGGTTGGTGGCATGCTTATCGCTTTTTAATTCTACGTCGAATCAGTCAATTAAGTATTATTTTAATGTTCTTAAGTGGCCCAATTTGGCAAGTTTGGATTCTAAAAGGCAATTACAGCTCAAGCATGCTTTTGGATACTGTGCCATTGACAGATCCATTGATTACCGCTGAAAGTTTAGTGACAGGTTACCTACCAGAAATCACAACGATTATTGGTGCCTTAGTGATTGTCATATTCTACGCTATCGTTGCAAGCAAAGCCTTTTGTAGTTGGGTTTGCCCAATGAATATGGTAACAGATGCTGCAGCTTGGTTACGTAGAAAATTAGGTATTCGACAATCATTAAAAATTTCACGCCAACTTCGCTATGTGATTTTAGCCGTGATTTTAGTTGGTAGTGCAATAACGGGGACACTCTTATGGGAGTGGATAAACCCAGTCGCAGCACTTGGACGCATCTTTGTCTTTGGAACAGGCGCAACCCTTTGGTTGGTCACAGTCATCTTTTTATTTGACTTACTTGTTGCTGAGCATGGCTGGTGTGGTCACCTTTGTCCAATTGGTGCGATATATGGTGTCATTGGTGCTAAAAGCCTGATAAAAATTAATGTAGTCGATCGCGATCGCTGTGACCGTTGTATGGACTGTTATAATGTTTGCCCAGAACCGCAAGTATTAAGACTTCCTTTACACGGTGGACCTGAAGATAGCCAAATTATATTGGCAAAAGATTGTATTACTTGTGGACGCTGTATTGACGTTTGCGCAGAAAATGTATTTACATTTGGCTCTCGCTTTGAGAAACAAATAAAAATTAAAAATATTTAATTATTTAATGGAGTGGATTTCATGAAAAAATCATTTATTTTCATGCTGGCTTTATGTAGTGGATTGGCATTTGCCGATGCGCCGCAAGTTGCAAACAGCATTGATAAAACAGCAGAAAGTATTGCACCAGCATTTACGAATCCTTATAAAGATGTTGGTAATATTCCTGTAACCTTCCCTCACCAACCACCACTTGTTCCACACAGCATTCGTGGTTTACAAGTGACTAAGAATGCTAACCAATGTTTAGGCTGTCACTCTCCGGATGTTGCTCCAACAACGGGTGCACCTCGCGTACCTGAAAGCCATTTTTTAACACGTGATGGACAAAAAACAGAAGGCACTTCGCCACGTCGTTATTTCTGTTTACAATGCCACGTTCAACAAACTAACGTGAACCCAATTATCCAAAATAAATTTGAAACTATTCGTCAAATGCAAGGTAAATAAGGAGCTAAACCATGATTAAATCAAGCATTCAGAAAGTTTGCCGTTGGTTACGCTCTCCGAGCAAAATGGCAATTGGTGGGGTTATTTTATTAACTATCATTGGTACTATCGTTGGAACTAACCTGTTTAATGCTGGAATGGCGACAACTAATACAGAGCAATTCTGTTCAGACTGTCATACTAATGACGTTGTACCTGAGTACCAAGCGTCAATCCACTTTAGTAACCGTTCAGGTGTGAAAGCAATTTGTTCAGACTGTCACGTTCCACATGAATTTATTCCAAAAATGGTTCGTAAAATGCAGGCATCGACTGAAGTTTATGCTCACTTTACAGGTAAAGTCGATACTAAAGAAAAATTCGAAAAACATCGTTTAGAAATGGCTGAACGCGAATGGGCGCGTATGAAAGCGAATAACTCACAAGAGTGCCGTAACTGCCATAACTTCAATGACATGGACTTTACTCAACAAAAAACCGTGGCACAACAAATGCATGCACTTGCACAGGAACAAAACAAAACCTGTATCGATTGTCACAAAGGTATTGCACATAACCTTCCACACATGGAAAAAGTACAACAAAGCTTTATTCCAGCGGATATGTTAAAAGCAAATGAAAAACCTGCAGATAACAAAGATGCAAAATAATCTTATAGCAAAATAATAAATCGGCACTCATTTTGAGTGCCCATTTTGTTTTTATTTTTTAAGGAAATCTTTATCAGATAATACCCTTAGTGGTTGCATGTCGCTATTCCCCATAATAACCAAACTCGGGTCTGAGCGTAAACAGCTACCACCATAATGCCCACCTACAGTAAAAGTACAGACCTGAACATATTGGTCTTCCACTTTTGGTAAACACCAAAGCTGTTGATAAATACTCTCCTGCTTACCAAAACGACCATCTTTACTATCAAGCACCGACTTACACTCACCAATCAATTTCACATTATCACCACGGCGACCTGCAATTGGCTTTTGTGCGTAACCATTTTTAATCAGCTCAGGTGTCAATTCAAATCCTGCTTCTAGTAGATAACGATGGTTTGGGAATAATGACCACAATACTGGTAAGATCGCTTTATTACTTGGAATCGCTGTCCAAAGTGGTTCATAAACTAGAACTTCTGGACGAAGTAACACGTCAATTAACCGCACTTTATCTTCCGGATAGCCTGTACGAATTGGTGGTGCGACCTCCATGCCTGTTGCATCTTCACGAAGTTGCTCCAACATGGTTTCCCAGGCCCACGTTTTCCATACTGTTTTTACTTGGTTATCTTCATCATCAATCAAACGGCCACGACTATCCCAATGCAATCCCTCTGTGCCATGAATAATTTTGGCTCGAAATCCGGCTTGAACCAGTGCGTTACGCATAAACAATGCGTGGTAATCTTCTTCATCATCATGATCTTGCATAATATGAACAAGCGGCGTAGCTTCACTGTGTTTCCAACAATCCGCTAATGCATTACGTAAACCATCAGCAGGATTTTCACCAATATTCAATCCGCCTTGGATTGCCCATCGATTCATAAACTCACCGGCTTCCGCATGACAAGAGGCTGAATCTGCGTTGTATTCATACACTTTCAATCCTCGACTATCCATACAGAAATCTAAACGTCCCGTTATGGTTTGATAACGGCGATTTTGCCAAGATAAACGTAAGCGAGGCCAAAGCAATTTAGGAATATTAAAATATTGCAATAACTTATCGTCTTTTAAAACTTTATCTGTGGCATGCAAATACATTAAATGCAATTCATTAGTTGCACGAATTAACTCATGTTGTGCTGTTTCAGATATCGTAAAATAGCGATATTGATCCGAATGGCTGACTTTATGCCCACCCATTGCTTTCACATATGCCGCTTCAAATTCGTTTTGCTCATTCAGCCATTTATGCTCAAACTGACCATTGTTTTCTATATGTTCAGCATGAATCTCAAGTTTCTCTTTTTCTGGTGTTGGCCGCGGCAGACTGTATTCGGTATCTTCTGTTTGGATCATCCAACCTAAAATTTCTGTATCATCAAAGGTATCATGCAGAAAATAACCACTTTCGGAAACCGTCATCGGTAATTCACGAGTCCATTGCTGTCCACTTGGTAAGCGAGAGTGAATCACGTTTTGCTCGGCAATGCGAATTTTATCTTCTAATACCTCGGTAATGATCGCCACATGCCCCGTATGTTTAAATTCACCGCCCTCCTGCCAAATTAACAATGCACCTGCTTCAGGCTTACGTTTACAACCATTTGCAAAGGCTTGTAAAGGTAATAAGGCATCATTCACTACTTGACGTAAAAATCGTAAAGAAAAGATCTCGTAAGCCATTCCTACATCAGTAAATACCATGCCATGGTTGAGATAGAGATAGCGACGTGCAAACTCCACACACTGCCATTTATATCCCATATACTCTCGTCCTAAATAACTGCGAAAGGCGGCATCATCGGGATACTCTTTCTCATCTGCTGTATGATAATCGGATGAATAAATCGCAATGCCACCCGGTGCATAGCCTAATAAGCTCCCGAAAGGATCGTGTGTACTGATGTTTGCTGAACGTTCAGGCATAAAAACTCCCTGTTAAATAACGACTAGAAATAGTATAGATCTTTTGTCTGATTTCCCCCAAAGGCTTTTACAAGAAATATTGAAATTTGAATCTCACACAATTTTGAAAAAGAAAAAGGGCTGACAGATGTCAGCCCCAAAACAAACCTCAAAATAACCGCACTTAAGGTTATTTCACATACCAATATGCTAATAAAATCCCTGCATTTACCGCAATATTTAATCCTGTTTTTAATGGATTGCTTAAAGAAAGACGCACATTTACATCTTGTTTCTCACGAATATCATCCGTACTGCCCTCACTCAATACCAGCGCGACTTTCTCCGCAAATTTGAGTTGTTCCAACGCAACGCCTTGTTGTTTATTGGTTGATACATGAATAATCTGATAGCCAGCCTTACGTAAAGCCTCTAAAGCAATTTCAGTACTTTCTGTTTCTAAAATACGAATATGCTCCATTCCGCCTTCAGCTACACGCATCGCAGCCGGTGCATAAAGCTGTTCAACTTGATTTGTTACCACATTTTTAATGCCATAGAAGACGCAAGTACGCACAACGCCACCTAGGTTTTGCGCATTATTAACTTGATCAAGCACCACTAAGCAATCTTCTTGACGCGGGACATCTAAATAACCTTGCAAAGAAAAAGTACGTTGTTTTTTCACTAACATACAAATGCCGCCATGATGCTCAGTGCCACTTACTAAGCTTAGCTCATCGCTATCCACCACGTGATATACTTTTTTATTCGCGGCTAAATAACTGAAAATCTCGCCAATTCGATGCGCCATTTGCACCGTTGACCATACGCGAACAATGCTCTCAGGACGCTCTGCAAACAATTCTAAGCACGCATTTTCACCATACACTTTCATTTCTTCAGCGCGGTTCTTTTTAATTTTCTCTGGTGCGCGTGGTGATAATGCGCCTGTTTTCTTTTCTTTCGGTTTATAGCTCACGCCCGTACTTTTCACCATTACTTTTACCGAGCCACTTTCACCATTGGCTTTATTTAATGAAAGTTCAGCAATTTTTGGTTCTCTCACTTCTTGCTGTTGGAAGCCACGAGAAGGCTTGCGATCATCCCGTTTTTTATCAAAGTGCGGTCGATTTCCCTCACATTTTTCATTATTACGATGATCATCAAAACGACGTTCTTTATCATTAAATGCACGTTTTGGGTTACGCTCTTGAAAAGATTTAGTGGAATTGGTTTGGAATGATGGTTTGCGTGAATTGCTCATAATTTGCTTCTCGAAGGAAAAATTGGATAATAATTCGCCAAAAAATGCGAAAATTTGTGAGCATTATAACGAAAAAAAACCTTTTTTCTATCAATCCTCAAAGGAAATATTGTAAACTAGAGCATTAATTTTTAGTGTAGAGATGGATTATGTTAATCAATAAAGCTAAACGAGCAGAACAAAATTTAAAAAATTTGCCTTTTCTTCCTTTACAGGCTGAACAGGTTGAGTTTCTGTTTAGTCCGCTTGAATTCAAAGCACAAATTATAGAATTAATTCGCCAAGCTAAAAAACGCATTTACGTGACCGCACTTTATTGGCAAAAAGATGAAGCAGGACAAGAAATTCTCAATGAGATTTATCGCGTAAAACAAGATCATCCTGAATTGGATGTGAAAATTTTAGTAGATTGGCATCGCGGACAACGCAATTTACTCGGTGCAGAAAAATCTGCCACTAACGCTGATTGGTATTGTGAACAACGCCAAACCTATCAACTTCCCGATGAACCAAATATGTTCTTCGGTGTGCCTATTAATACCCGTGAAGTCTTCGGTGTATTGCATATTAAAGGCTTTGTGTTTGATGATACCGTACTTTACAGCGGCGCAAGTATCAATAACGTGTATTTACAACAACAAGATAAATACCGTTACGACCGCTATCAAAAAATTCACAATGCGGCACTTGCCGACTCTATGGTGAATTTCATCAATGATTATTTATTGGATTTCAGTGCGGTACATCCATTAGATGTGGCTAATCGCCCTCGCACCAAAGAAATTCGTAGTGCAATAAAAGCTTATCGTAAAAACTTATCTGCCCATGCGGAATATCAGTTGGAAAGTGCGGTTGGTTTTTCCGATGTTTTAACCATTTCACCACTTTTTGGTTTGGGTGCATCGGGCAATGAATTAAACCAAGTTATCGAAGATTTATTCTTACAAGTGCAGGAAAAACTGGTGATTTGTACGCCTTATTTCAACTTCCCTCGCACGTTAAGAAGTAAACTTGCCCGCTTATTAGAACAAGGAAAGCGTGTCGAAATTATCGTGGGTGATAAAGTCGCGAACGATTTCTATATTCCACCAGAGCAGCCATTTAAAATGGCAGGTGCATTGCCTTATTTATATGAAAGCAATCTTCGTCGTTTCTGCGAGAAATTTGATGCTTACATTAAAAATGGCCATTTAACGGTGCGTTTATGGAAAGATGGTGATAACACTTATCACCTCAAAGGGATTTGGGTGGACAATCAGTATATTCTTTTAACAGGGAACAACCTGAATCCTCGTGCATGGCGTTTAGATGCGGAAAATGGATTATTAATCCACGACCCGAAAGAAGAACTTCTGCCACAAGTGGAAAAAGAATTATCGCACATCCGCCAACATACCAAAGTATTGCAAGATTATTCTGAATTAGAAGAATTGACGCAATATCCTGAACCGGTGCAAAAACTGTTGAAGAAATTTGCGCGGATTCAAGCAGATAAATTAGTCAAAATGATTTTATAAACATAACAATAAGCCGGCAAATGTCGGCTTATTGCTTTGATCTTACGCAAAAATATCAACTAACATTGCGCAAGTGAAATAAGTTGTTATAATCGCCCAACTTTTTAATCTTATCGGAGAAATCAATGAACCCAATTTCTTATTGGCAACGCCTAAAAGTTGCATTTCAATATGTGATGCCACAAATCTATATGACACAAGCAGCAGGTTGGTTAGCTAAACAAAAATGGGGCGCAGTGACACATTTTGTGATTAAAGCGTTTGCAAAAAAATACAACATTGATATGAGCATTGCTGAAAAAGAAAAATTCAGTGATTACGCTAGTTTTAATGAATTCTTTATCCGTCCATTAAAAGAAAATGCACGACCAATTAACCAAAATCCAACCGCACTTTGCTGCCCTGCGGATGGCCGTGTGAGTGAATGTGGACACATTGATGATGATCGCCTATTACAAGCAAAAGGTCACTTCTTCAGCTTAAACGATTTATTAGCGGAAGATAAAGATTTAACCGAAACCTTTAAAAATGGGGAATTCGTCACCACTTATTTATCACCACGTGATTATCACCGTGTGCATATGCCATGTGATGGTACACTTCGCAAAATGATTTACGTACCGGGTGATTTATTCTCCGTCAATCCATTTTTAGCGAAACATGTGCCGAACCTCTTCGCACGTAATGAACGTGTGATTTGTGTCTTTGATACTGAATTCGGTACTATGGTACAAATCTTAGTGGGTGCAACAATTACTGCAAGTATCGGCACTGTTTGGGCTGGCGTCATTAACCCACCACGTCATAACGAAGTGAAAGTGTGGACTTATGAAGGTGAAAGTGCGGTTAAATTAAGCAAAGGTCAAGAAATGGGTTGGTTCCAACTTGGTTCTACCGTGATTAATTTATTCCAAGCTGGCCAAGTACAAATTGCCGATCATTTAAGTGTTGATGAACCTGTTCGCATGGGTGAAATCTTGGCATTGAAAAAATAGTTTTACAACAAAGGAAAAAACATGACAGCTCAAATTTTTGAACAAGTAAAATTAGAAAGTATTTCTGAAAAAGGCAGCTACGGTATCGGTTTACAAATCGGTCAACAATTAGCAGATAGCCAAATGGATATTTCTGTTGAAGCAGTAGCAAAAGGCATTTTTGATGCGTTAAATCGTAATCAACCTGCATTAGAAATTAATGATTTAATGCATTCCGTTCAAGCGCTTCAACAACAAGCGGCTGAAGCACAACAAGCGCAATTTAAAGCGATTGAAGAAGAAGGTAAAAAATTCTTAGAAGAAAATGCGAAAAAAGCAGGCGTAAACGTCACTGACAGCGGTTTACAATACGAAATTTTAACCGAAGGTAACGGAAACAAACCATCTGCAACTGATAAAGTACGTGTTCACTACACAGGTACATTACCAGATGGTACCGTATTCGATAGTTCTGTTGCTCGTGGTGCACCAGCTGAATTCCCAGTAAATGGCGTAATTCGTGGTTGGGTTGAAGCATTACAAATGATGCCTGTTGGTTCTAAATGGAAACTCACTATTCCACACGAACTGGCTTACGGTGAACGTGGTGCGGGCGCATCTATCCCACCATTCTCACCCCTAGTGTTTGAAGTTGAATTACTCGATATTCTTTAAAAAGAAAAAGTGCGGTTAAAATTAACCGCACTTTTTTATTCTTCTTCGTCTTCGCTATAACGATCATCATCGTCATAATCATAGGTTAAGAGAGCATCCTCATCATAACCCTCTATATCAATCTGAACGCCATTTGAGCCTGCATCAAAACCGTTAAACCATGCGGTTCTCAGCTCTTCAGGTACACGTCGGCCACAATAATTAATTCGTTTATTCAATTGAGATTGGCTTTGTGCTTGGAAATCTTTTCCTACACGATAACCATCTAAATACCAGTCATCTTTATCATGACAAACCGTCGTATTTAAACGCTTTACATGTTTGCTCACTGAAATTGGGCTACGATGTTTTACATAATAGCCCTGCGTACAAGCACTTAATAGCCCAACAGCTAAAACGGTTGCTATTAATCTCATGTTGTCTCCTTTTACTACTTAATATCGGGCTATTGCCCTTTTTATGGTTTTATAGACCAACAAAATAAAAGGAAGGTTCAGAAAATATAAGAGATCCGATTTCTATTTTAAGCTATAGCACAATCATGTCATCACGATGTAACGCAACTGCACCGTACTCATAGCCAAGAATTTGTTCAATTTCTTGGGATTTTTTCCCTTTGATTAATTCCAACGCATCGCTGTTATAACGCGGCATACCGAGCGCAATCACTTTACCTGAGGTATTCTTAATTTTGACGACTTCACCACGTGAAAAGCGCCCTTCCACAGCCATAATCCCTGCAGGCAGCAACGATTTATTCTGTACTAACATGGCATTTTCAGCACCTTCATCAATCGTCAGTATGCCCGCTGATGGTGCTGCAAATAACCACTGTTTACGGCTTTCTAGACGATCTGAGTGATGAGCAATAAATTTCGTGCCAATTGGTTTATCGTAGGCTAAATCCACAATCACATCAGGTCTGCTGCCTGGTGCAATAATGGTTTCAATACCTGAACGCGTTGCCACATCTGCCGCAATGATTTTTGTACTCATCCCGCCAGTACCAAGGTTTGTACCACTACCGCCTGCAATCGAACGAATATGATCGGTAATTTGCTCAACTACAGGAATTAATTTCGCATCTGGATTTTTACGAGGATCGCTTTCGTACAAACCTTGTTGATCCGTTAATAAGTAAAGTTGTTCCGCTTGCACTAAAATCGCGACTAATGCCGATAAGTTATCGTTATCCCCTACTTTAATCTCAGCTGTTGCTACTGCATCATTCTCATTAATCACAGGAATAATATGATTGTCCAACAGCGCATGTAATGTATCGCGTGCATTTAAAAAACGTTCACGGTCTTCAATATCGGCACGAGTTAATAAAATTTGTCCAATATGAATATCATAAATCGCAAATAATTTTTCCCAGGCTTGAATAAGCTGACTCTGCCCTACCGCAGCTAAAAGCTGTTTTGACGCAATGGTTGGCGGAAGTTGAGGATGATTTAAATAATGCCGTCCTGCTGCAATCGCACCTGATGTCACAATCACGACACGAAAACCCGCTTGATGAAGCTGGGCAATCTGGCGAACAATATCGACCATGTGAGGCGCATTCAATTTTGGGGAACCATGTGTTAATGTGCTAGTACCAAATTTTACGACGATTGTTTTGCGATTTGCCGACATAGTTTGTCCTCAGTGAAAAAATAGAAAAGTGCGGTTAAATTAGCACTAAAATTAATAAAAATCACGAAAAAAACCATCTCAAATTCAGATTTTCTGAATAGCTATGATATAATGCAAAAAAAGAAAAATAGGATAGAAAATATGACATTAAGTTTGATCGTTGCGATAACAAAAAATAACGTCATCGGAAAAGATAATCAAATGCCTTGGCACTTGCCTGCTGATTTAGCCTGGTTTCGTAAAAACACTACGGGAAAACCGGTGATTATGGGCCGTAAAACTTTCGAAAGCATTGGTCGCCCACTACCGAAACGGACTAATATTGTCCTTTCACGCACGCCTTACGAACATGAAGGTGTCATCTGGAAAAATAGTTTTGAAAGTGCGGTCGATTTTGTCAAAGAATTTGATGAAATTATGTTGCTCGGCGGCGGAGAGTTATTTAAACAATATTTACCTAAAGCAGATAAATTGTACCTCACGCAAATTCAAGCAGACATTGACGGTGACACCTTCTTCCCTGAAATTAATTGGGCTGAATGGAACATCGAGTTTGAAGAATATCGCCAAGCGGATGCGGATAATCCCTATGATTGTCGTGTTTTTATTTTGCAGCGTAAGAGAAATAACTTAAAAGCTTAATCTAAACAGATAAAAATCGGGCTAAAACAATGATTGCTTTAGCCCGATTTCTTTTATTTTAAATAACCTTACAAAGATTATTCTAAGCGTTTAGCCATTTCTAACCAATCTGCTTTAAATTCACGACGCATATTGTTGATTGCATCAATAATATCGTGGTGAACTAATTTTTCATTTTGAATACCCACACAGTAGCCACCTTTACCTTGTAGCAATATATCTACCGCATATACGCCCATACGTGAAGCTAAAATACGGTCAAAGGCACAAGGCGAACCACCACGTTGAATATGGCCTAATACGGTTGCACGGGTTTCATGACCTACACGAGCTTCAATTTCACGAGCGAGAGAATGCACGTCAGTGATTAACTCAGTAATCGCAATGATGGCGTGGCGTTTTCCACGAATAATACTGCGCTCAATTTGGCGAATTAATTCTTCACGATTAAATTCCATTTCAGATGCCACGATATATTCACAACCACCTGCGATGCCTGCAGAAATAGTTAAGTCACTACAGTGACGGCCCATGATTTCTACGATAGAAATACGTTGATGAGAACTTGAGGTGTCACGTAAACGGTCGATGGCATCCACCGCTGTTTGTAGCGCAGTTTCATAACCGATTGTGTAATCCGTACCTGCCACATCATTATCAATCGTGCCTGGAATACCCACGCAAGGGAAACCATGTTCTTCTGTGAGCAATTTCGCCCCCATGTAAGAACCATCACCACCGATAACAACTAAAGCATCAATACCATGTGAACGTAAAATTTCTGCACATTTTTCACGTACCGCTGGATCCTTAAATTCAGGGAAACGAGCAGAACCTAAGAATGTACCACCACGGTTAATAATATCTGATACATTATAACGGTTTAACTGTTTGATTTTATTGTTGTATAAGCCTTGATAACCATCATAAATGCCGAATACATCAAGCCCTTCTGCAAGTGCTGCACGCACAACACCACGAATAGCAGCATTCATACCAGGAGCATCACCACCACTGGTTAATACAGCAATTTTTTTAATCATATTTACCTACTTTGAATTCTTAAGAACAATTGGTGCTAAGATTACACCATCCATTATTTCTGCTCTAGCAAAATTTTGAAAATTTACTTGGGATTTGATCTAGTTATACATTTTAGTGATTGAAATAACTTTCACATTTCCAAGAAAGATCTGCTTTTTGCAATGTTTTACTTTCTTTTGCGACAAGATACTTTTGTAAATTTTTCACAATTTTTACTTTGCTTAAGCGCTGAAACTTTTTCATTTCCACTTTTTGGGAATATTGGTATTGCACAAACCCACAATGGGAAATATTTTTCCCTTTCGCAATATCCACCTGCCAAGAAGGATTTTGTTCTGTCGGTGCATAAATGACATAGCCGTTTAATTCTGTCGCGGGCTTTTTCGGATTCGTTGAATTGGCACGAATTTTGAAATCTTGCACACCCAAATTACGATACACTTTTTCACGTAATGCTACACGTTGCTCAATAGAACGTGTAACATCCCGATCAAGCAATACTTCAATTTGAGATTTCCAATTTTCCAAGGTTTCCGGCTCAGCGATATAAACGTAACGCGCAATCGTATCTAAATCTTGGCTTGCGGTAAGCTTATAAGTTTTACCGTTATACTCAATTTTTTCAGGTGTTTGAAGCTGACTCACTTTTGCCGCACAACCTGAAAGTAAAAGTGCGGTCAATATAACCAGGAATTTATTCATTGATATCTCGCTTAAATACAAATTCTTTTTCAGTTGAGGATGCTGAATCAAACCAATAACCACCAAGATCAAACTCTTTCAGTTGTTCAACACGTTCCAAACGATTTTGAATGATAAAACGACACATTAAACCACGGGCTTTTTTCGCATAAAAGCTGACCACTTTGTATTTACCATTCTTATTATCTAAGAAAACAGGCTTAACAATCTGTGCATCTAATTGGCTTTCTTTCACTGATTTATAGTATTCATCAGAAGCTAAATTGATCAAAATACGATCGCCTTGCTCATCAAGCGCTTGTTGCACAGATTTAGTAATGATGTTCCCCCAAAAAGCATAAAGATCTTTTCCTTTTGGATTCGCTAACTTCGTGCCCATTTCCAAGCGGTAAGGTTGCATTAAATCAAGGGGCTTAAGTAAGCCATATAAACCAGAAAGCATACGTAAATGACGTTGAGCAAATTGCACATCTTCATCAGATAAACTATCCGCATCTAAACCGGTATAAACATCACCTTTGAATGCCAAAATGGCTGCGCGTGAATTTTTTTCGTTGTGAGATTTTGTCCATTCTGCAAAGCGAGCGGCATTTAAGCCCGCAAGTTTATCGCTGATAGACATTAAGGAAGAAAGATCTTGGGGAGATAATTGACGACAGATTTCAATCAGTTGCTCACTATAATCCGTCAAGTGCGGTTGAGAAACAGGAAGATTTCTGACCGCACTTTCAAAATCTAAGGTTTTTGCCGGGGAAATAATGGCTAACATAGGTTCTCCTTTCTAAAACTGAACTGTATCTTAGCACAGGATTGCCTCCTCACTCTACCCCGTTTATGCTATCCGCTTATAGAGTCCATTCTCATTGACGATTAAGTCTTGTAATTCCAAATCCAATAACTGTACTAAAAGCAAATCTACCGGCAAATTCAATGTTGCAGATAAATCATCAAGACTTATCGGTGTATAACTGATATGTTGATAAAGTTCAGGATGATTCGGCTCCACTGCAGGCATTTGAGCAGTAAGTGGTTGAGCTATCGACTTATTGATTGGCGTATGTAATGGCGGCTGAAAAACAACGCTATGGTTGAGGCTATCTAAAATATCTTTAACATTTTCCACTAACATCGCACCTTGCTTAATCAGTTTATGACAGCCTTGGCTGTATTCACTTTGAATATTCCCTGGCAACGCAAAAATATCGCGATTTTGTTCTAAGGCATAACGTGCCGTAATGAGTGAACCGCTTTTCTCTGTTGCTTCAATAACTAATGTTCCTAATGAAAGCCCGCTGATAATGCGATTACGGCGAGGAAAATTTTCGGCAATCGGTGCCTGCGTAGGAATAAATTCAGAAACTAACGCCCCGTTATTTTCGATAATTTGCTCCGCTAATCGGCGATGTTTAGCGGGGTAAATGTGATCTAATCCGCTGCCCAATACTGCAATGGTCTGCCCTTGAATATCCACCACCGCTTGATGACTAAATCCATCGATACCTAATGCAAGCCCACTCGTGACCGTCAACCCCGCGAGAGA
Organism: Haemophilus parainfluenzae; assembly: GCF_014931275.1. Classification (NCBI taxonomy): domain Bacteria; kingdom Pseudomonadati; phylum Pseudomonadota; class Gammaproteobacteria; order Pasteurellales; family Pasteurellaceae; genus Parahaemophilus; species Parahaemophilus parainfluenzae. The sequence goes on along the minus strand of NZ_CP063110.1, from coordinate 936,025 downwards.
AAGTTCTGTCGCAAAATATTTTGCCCAATATTCACCATAAGCCGAACAATAACGGCTCCCAACCATGGCGATCTGCTGAGCAGAAAGTGCGGTCAGATTGCCTTTCACAAATAATAAAGGCGGAAAGCCACTAATCTGTTTGAGTAAAAAAGGATAGTCATCTGAAAAACAATGTATTAAATGATGGCCTTCTTTTTCTGCCCAGCTCAAAGCAGGTTCAATAAATTTCATTTCTGGCTGAAACCAACGACGAATCTGCAAAGCATTCCACCCCATTTGTTGAAATGCAGCTTCATCATAATTTAATAAGTCTTCTATACCTACGTGGGCTAGAATTTGTTGAATTCGCACACTGCCCAATTTGGGCACTTGTGACAACCGCAATAAAATCGACGCAAAATCGCTCATTTATTCTCTCCTTTAAAAAGAGAATTATGACGAGATTGGTCTCAAAAATGAAAGATTTGTCTTAATTTTGCGATTCAGATCGCAAAAAGAGAAAAAATTTTAGAAAAAATCGGCATACCAGAAACGAGGAATAAAACAGGACAAAAATAACTTCTTGAAAGCCATTTTTAGATATTAATTCCAGTAAAATCATTAAATTTAGATAAATAAACTTTTAAGATTATGTCGAGATATTTATTTTAGATATAAATCACTAAAAAATGGTTTGACAGCGAAACTTTTATCCGTAATATGAACAGCGTTTTACAGAATTTTTTATAGGATTATCTTTTTTATGTACCAAGTTGTTTCTTTATCTCTCAACCTCCTGCTCTCACATTCTTTGTGCGGCTAAGTTGTGGATAAAAAACACCTTTATGTAAAAAATCTATTATCAACCCGCACTTTTAAGATTGCGGGTTTTTTCGTTTTAAAATCACGGTAAAAATGACCGCACTTTGAGTAATAAAAGAAGGAAAATACTATGACAGATCGAGTTATTATTTTTGATACCACCTTGCGTGATGGCGAACAAGCGTTAAAAGCAAGCTTAACCGTTAAAGAGAAATTACAGATTGCTTTAGCACTTGAACGTCTAGGCGTGGATGTGATGGAAGTCGGTTTCCCGGTTTCTTCTCAAGGTGATTTTGAATCTGTTCAAACCATTGCACGCCATATCAAAAATAGTCGTGTTGCGGCACTTTCCCGTGCGGTAATTAAAGATATTGATGCTGCAGCTGAAGCCTTAAAAGTGGCAGAAGCGTTTCGTATCCATACATTTATTGCAGTTTCAGCATTACACGTTGAAGCCAAATTAAAACGTACCTTTGACGATGTGGTTGAAATGGCTGTAGCCGCAGTAAAACATGCACGTAATTATACTGACGATGTAGAATTTTCTTGCGAAGATGCAGGCCGTACAGGTATCGACAACATTTGTCGTATTGTTGAAGCGGCAATTAATGCAGGTGCAACAACTGTAAATATTCCTGACACTGTTGGTTTCTGCTTACCTAATCAATTCGGCAATATTATTGCTGAAGTACGTAACCGCGTACCAAATATCGATAAAGCTGTGATTTCCGTACATTGCCACAATGACTTGGGTATGGCAACGGCTAACTCCTTAACCGCTGTACAAAATGGTGCACGTCAAATTGAATGTACTATCAACGGCATTGGTGAACGCGCAGGCAATACCTCTCTTGAAGAAGTGGTGATGGCAATGAAAGTTCGTCAAGAATTTATGGGCGTGGATACACGTATCAACACACAAGAAATCCACCGTGTTAGCCAAATGGTGAGCCAACTTTGTAATATGCCAATCCAACCGAATAAAGCGATTGTAGGTTCAAACGCTTTCGCACATTCATCCGGTATTCACCAAGATGGTATGTTAAAAAACCAAAATACCTACGAAATCATGTCACCAGAAACTATCGGCTTGAAGAAAGAGAAATTGAACTTAACCGCACGTTCTGGTCGCGCAGCAGTAAAAGGCCACATGGCAGATATGGGCTACACCGAACAAGATTACGATTTAGATAAATTGTATGAAGCCTTCTTAAAATTGGCAGACAAAAAAGGCCAAGTGTTCGATTATGACTTAGAAGCCTTAGCCTTTATTGATATGCAACAAGGGGATGAAGATCGTTTAGTGTTAGATAAACTTTCTGCACACTCCACTAAAGAGTATCCAGCAACTGCATTTGTTCAAGTGGAATTGGATGGCAATAAATTAAGCACGTCGTCAATTGGGGGGAACGGTCCTGTCGATGCAGTTTACAATGCGATCTTGAATTTAACCGGCTTAGATATCAAAATGTCGCACTACAACTTAACTGCAAAAGGCGAAGGTGCTGAAGCGTTAGGTCAGGTGGATATCGTGGTTGAACACGAAGGTCGTAAATTCCATGGTGTTGGTTTAGCAACAGACATCGTTGAATCTTCCGCTCTTGCTTTAGTTCATGCAATTAATGCCATTTATCGCGCACATAAAGTCGCTGATATTAAAAGCCACAAACATCATTAATCCAATCCCCCTCTTTAGCAAAGAGGGGTTAGGGGAGATTTGGCAGAAGTAACATCAACCTCTGCAGTGAATTTTATATCGTAAAAATCTCCCCCCAGCCCCTCTTTACAAAAGAGGGGAGAAAATTAACCGCACTTTGGTGTGACTGAAATAGGAAAAACAATATGCAATCATACAACATCGCTGTTCTACCGGGAGACGGTATTGGTCCAGAAGTGATGGCTGAAGCCATTAAAGTATTAAACAAAGTCCAAGAAAAATTCGGTTTCAAACTTAACTTCAATGAATTTTATGTAGGTGGTGCCGCAATTGATCATTGTGGTTGCCCATTACCAGCTGAAACCTTAAAAGGCTGTGATGATGCTGATGCGATTTTGTTTGGCTCTGTAGGTGGCCCAAAATGGACAAATTTACCACCGGATCAACAACCAGAACGCGGTGCATTATTACCATTGCGTAAACATTTCAAATTATTCTGTAATCTTCGCCCAGCTACCCTTTATAAAGGACTCGAAAAATTCTGTCCATTACGTGCAGATATTGCAGCGAAAGGGTTTGATATGGTGGTTGTGCGTGAATTAACGGGCGGGATTTATTTCGGTCAGCCTAAAGGCCGTGAAGGCGAAGGTGCACAAACCAAAGCATTCGATACCGAAGTTTATTACAAATATGAAATCGAACGCATTGCGCGTGCGGCTTTTGATGCCGCAATGAAACGTCGTAAACACGTGACTTCTGTGGATAAAGCTAACGTATTACAAGCCTCAATCTTATGGCGTGAAACCGTCACTGAAGTGGCAAAAGACTATCCTGAAGTCACCTTAGATCATATTTATATCGACAACGCGACCATGCAATTAATCAAAGCGCCTGAGTCTTTCGATGTGCTCCTCTGCTCTAACATTTTCGGTGATATTATTTCTGATGAAGCAGCGATGATCACAGGTTCTATGGGAATGTTGCCATCTGCTAGTTTAAATGAAGAAGGTTTCGGCTTATATGAACCGGCTGGCGGTTCTGCACCGGATATCGCTGGCAAAGGCATTGCCAACCCAATCGCACAAATTCTTTCTGCGGCAATGATGTTGCGTTATAGCTTCAACTTAAATGATGCGGCTGATGCGATTGAAAATGCCGTACAAAAAGTCTTAGCAAATGGTCACCGTACCGGTGATTTAGCCGATGATTCTGCCCCTGTTTCAACTGCGGAAATGGGTACATTAATCGCTAACGCAATCTAATAAAAACAATTAAAGTGCGGTTTAAAAACATCCTGAAATTTGACCGCACTTACTACTCTAACGAATTGAGAAAAATTATGGCAAAAACTCTTTACGAAAAATTATTCGATGCCCACGTGGTATACGAAGCTGAAGGCGAAACGCCGATTTTATATATTAACCGTCATTTAATCCATGAAGTGACCAGTCCACAAGCCTTTGACGGTTTACGTGTGGCAGGCCGTCAAGTGCGTCAAGTAAGCAAAACTTTCGGCACCATGGATCACAGTATTTCTACTCAAGTACGTGATGTGAACAAACTTGAAGGCCAAGCGAAAATTCAAGTATTGGAGCTCGCAAAAAATACAAAAGCGACCGGTATTCAATTGTTCGATATGACCACAAAAGAACAAGGTATCGTACATGTCATGGGACCGGAACAAGGCTTAACCTTACCGGGCATGACTATCGTTTGTGGTGACTCTCATACCGCTACCCACGGTGCGTTCGGTGCTTTGGCATTTGGTATTGGTACATCCGAAGTCGAACACGTATTAGCCACACAAACCTTAAAACAAGCTCGCGCAAAAAATATGAAAATTGAAGTGCGCGGCAAAGTAGCGCCAGGCATTACCGCAAAAGACATTATTCTTGCCATCATCGGTAAAACCACCATGGCAGGCGGTACAGGCCATGTGGTGGAGTTCTGCGGTGAAGCGATTCGTGATCTTTCCATGGAAGGCCGTATGACTGTATGTAATATGGCGATTGAAATGGGTGCAAAAGCCGGCTTAATCGCACCAGATGAAACGACTTTCGAATACTTAAAAGGTCGTCCACATGCGCCGAAAGGTAAAGATTGGGATGATGCGATTGCTTATTGGAAAACCTTAAAATCCGATGACGATGCGAAATTTGACACGGTCATCACATTAGAAGCGAAAGACATTGCACCACAGGTAACTTGGGGAACAAATCCAGGCCAAGTAATTGGTATCGATCAGCCAGTGCCAAATCCAGCAGAAATGACCGATCCGGTGACTCGTGCGTCTGCAGAAAAAGCATTGAATTATATCGGATTAGAAGCGAATGCCGATTTGAAAGAGATTCCCGTGGATCAAGTGTTTATCGGTTCTTGTACTAATGCCCGTATCGAAGATCTACGTGCGGCAGCGGCTGTCATGAAAGGCCGCAAAAAAGCCGATAACGTAAAACGTATTTTAGTGGTACCAGGTTCTGGTTTAGTGAAAGAACAAGCAGAAAAAGAAGGTTTGGATAAAATCTTTATCGAAGCGGGCGCTGAATGGCGTAATCCGGGCTGCTCAATGTGCTTAGGGATGAACGATGACCGTTTAGGTGAATGGGAACGTTGTGCTTCCACTTCGAACCGTAACTTTGAAGGTCGCCAAGGTCGTAACGGTCGTACTCACTTGGTGAGTCCTGCGATGGCTGCGGCAGCTGGAATGTTCGGTAAATTCGTTGATATTCGTGACGTAACATTAAACTAAGGAGCAGAAAATGGCAGGATTTAAACAACTTTCAGGCTTAGTAGTGCCATTGGATGCAGCAAACGTGGATACGGATGCGATTATTCCAAAACAATTTTTACAAGCGATTACGCGCGTAGGTTTCGGCAAACACTTATTCCATGAATGGCGTTATTTGGATGTAGAAGGCACCAAGCCAAATCCAGATTTTGTGTTAAATTATCCACAATATCAAGGCGCAACCATTTTATTAGCACGTAAAAACCTTGGTTGCGGTTCTTCTCGTGAACACGCGCCTTGGGCATTAGCCGATTACGGTTTCAAAGTGATGATCGCACCAAGTTTTGCGGATATTTTCTACAACAACAGCTTAAATAACCACATGTTACCGATTCGTTTAAGCGAAGAAGAAGTGGGAGAAATCTTCCAATGGGTGTGGGCAAATGAAGGCAAACAAATCCATGTGGATTTGGAAGCGATGACCGTCACTGTAGGTGACAAAGTCTATCACTTTGAACTGGATGAATTCCGCCGTCATTGTTTGTTAAACGGCTTGGATAACATCGGTTTGACGTTACAACACGAAGATGCCATCAGTGAATACGAAAAAAATATTCCGGCATTTTTACGTTAATCTGTTTTTTTACTCGGACAGCAAATATTGCTAACCATTCGGCGGACACATTGTCCGCCTTTCTTTTTGAAAACATTCCATTTTTTTATCGCACTTTATCCCCTTTTATTTGACAGTATCCACGCTTATCCCTATTATTCCGACCAATATTGATTGATTTTAAAAAGAGCTGTCTATGTCACATAATCAAACCGAATTACTAAAAAAATCCCTCGCTGAACGCATCCTCATTTTAGATGGTGCGATGGGGACGATGATCCAAAAATACAAACTCACCGAGGCTGATTTTAGAGGCGAGCGTTTTAAAGAAAGTGCGGTTGATTTACGTGGCAATAATGACTTGCTCACATTAACCCAACCCCTGTTAATTTCTGCCATTCATGAGAAATATTTAGCCGCAGGCGCCGATATTATTGAAACCAATACCTTCAGTTCTACCACCATTGCGCAAGCGGATTACGACTTGCAATCTATTGCTTACGAACTCAACTTTGCAGGTGCGAAACTGGCTCGTTTGGCGGCTGATAAATACAGCACACCAGAAAAACCTCGCTTTGTTGCAGGTGTATTAGGGCCAACCAATCGCACAGCCTCTATTTCTCCTGATGTAAATGACCCGGGTTTCCGTAATGTAACGTTTATGGAATTGGTCGATGCCTATGCTGAAGCGACCAAAGGCCTAATCAAAGGTGGTGCTGATTTAATCATGATCGAAACTATTTTCGACACGTTAAACGCAAAAGCCGCCATTTTCGCCATTGAAACCGTATTTGAAGAATTAGGTGTGGAATTGCCGATTATGATTTCCGGCACCATTACTGATGCTTCCGGCCGTACGCTTTCAGGGCAAACTACTGAAGCGTTCTACAACTCGCTTCGTCACGCTAAACCACTGACTTTTGGCTTAAACTGTGCACTAGGCCCGAAAGAACTTCGCCAGTATGTTGAACAACTGTCTAAAATCAGCGAAACCTATGTGTCTGTTCACCCAAATGCAGGCTTACCAAATGCTTTTGGTGGCTACGATTTAGGTGCTGAAGAGATGGCCGCACACCTTAAAGAATGGGCTGAAAGTGGCTTTGTGAACATTGTCGGCGGTTGTTGTGGTACCACGCCAGAGCATATCAAAGCCTTTGCGGATGCCATGCAAGGTATTGCGCCACGTAAATTGCCTGAAATTAAAACGGCAATGCGTTTATCGGGTTTAGAGCCGCTCAACATTGATGATGAAAGCCTGTTCGTGAACGTGGGCGAACGCAATAACGTAACGGGTTCGGCGAAATTCAAACGCTTAATTAAAGAAGACAAATTTGCCGAAGCCATTGAAATTGCTATCGATCAAGTAGAAAACGGCGCGCAAGTGATTGACGTGAACATGGACGAAGCCTTGCTCGACGGCAAAAAATGCATGACCCGTTTCCTCAATATTATGGCGACGGAACCCGATGCAGCCAAAGTGCCGGTGATGATCGACTCGTCTAAATGGGAAGTGATTGAGGCAGGTTTACAGTCGGTACAAGGTAAACCGATTGTAAACTCCATCTCATTAAAAGAAGGCGAAGAAATCTTTATCGAACACGCTAAACTGGTGCGTAAATACGGTGCAGCTGTGGTGGTCATGGCGTTTGACGAAGTGGGTCAAGCCGATACTGAGGATCGCAAAGTCGAAATTTGTAGCCGCGCTTATGACATTTTAGTGAACCAAGTCGGCTTCCCGCCGGAAGACATCATTTTTGACCCGAATATTTTCGCCATCGGCACAGGGATTGAAGAACACAACAACTACGGTGTGGATTTCATCAATGCCACAGGTCGGATTAAACGTGCGCTACCACATGCGAAAATCTCGGGTGGGGTGTCGAATGTGTCTTTCTCTTTCCGTGGTAATAACGTGATGCGTGAAGCCATTCACGCGGTCTTCCTCTATCACGCCATCAAGCAAGGCATGGATATGGGGATTGTGAATGCAGGGCAACTCGCAATTTATGACGATCTCGATCCTAAATTGCGTGAAATTGTGGAAGATGCAGTATTAAACCGCAGCCCTGATGCCACCGAAAAATTACTCGATATTGCGGAAAAATATCGTAACCAAGGCAACGATGAAAGTGCGGCTGATTCTGTGGCTGAATGGCGTACTTGGCCGGTTGAAGAACGTTTAAAACATGCTCTTGTGAAAGGAATTACCACTTACATTGTGGAAGATACTGAAGAAGCTCGCCAAACATTGCCAAGCCCGTTAGATGTGATTGAAGGCCCGTTGATGGCAGGTATGGACGTAGTCGGCGATTTATTCGGTGACGGTAAAATGTTCCTCCCACAAGTGGTGAAATCTGCACGCGTAATGAAACAATCGGTGGCGTATTTAGAGCCGTTTATCAATGCCACCAAACAAAAAGGCTCAAGCAACGGTAAAGTGGTGATCGCCACAGTGAAAGGCGACGTACACGACATCGGTAAAAACATCGTGAGCGTAGTGATGCAATGTAATAACTTTGAAGTGATTGACTTAGGCGTCATGGTGCCTGCGGACAAAATCATTCAAACCGCTATTGATGAAAAAGCGGACATCATCGCATTAAGTGGTTTGATTACCCCTTCTTTAGATGAGATGGAATACTTCTTGGGTGAAATGACTCGCTTAGGCTTAAACCTGCCTGTGATGATTGGCGGTGCAACCACCTCTAAAGAACATACAGCCATTAAACTTTATCCAAAATATAAAGAACACGGCGTATTTTATACTTCTAACGCCTCCCGTGCGGTAACGGTGTGTGCGACCTTGATGAACCCTGAAAGCCGTGCGGCATTGTGGGAACAATTCAAGAAAGATTATGAGAAAATTCAGCAATCTTTCTCTAACCGTAAACCGCTTCGTAAGCAACTGAGCATTGAAGAAGCACGTGCAAACCGCTTTGATGGCTTTAGTGGTGAATGGGCAGATTATGTGCCACCAAAACCAAATCAAACGGGCATTGTGGAATTTAAAAATGTGCCAATTGCCGAACTGCGTAAATTTATCGACTGGTCACCATTCTTCCGCATTTGGGGCTTAATGGGCGGCTATCCTGATGCCTTTGATTATCCGGAAGGCGGCGAAGAAGCACGTAAAGTATGGAATGATGCGCAAGTGGTTTTAGATGAATTAGAGCAAAACCACAAACTCAACCCAAGCGGTATTTTAGGCATTTTCCCTGCAGAACGTGTAGGCGATGATGTCGTGCTTTTCTCTGATGAAGAACACACTCAACCAATTGGTACGGCTTACGGCTTACGCCAACAAACGGAACGTGGAAAAAACAGCAAAAGTCCATTTAACTTCTGCTTAAGCGACTTTATTGCGGATCGCGAAAGCGGTAAAAAAGACTGGTTCGGCATGTTCGCCGTCTGTGCGGGTATTGAAGAAATGGAATTAGTGGAAGGCTATAAAGCGGCAGGCGACGACTACAACGCGATCTTGCTACAAGCTGTGGGCGACCGCTTAGCGGAAGCCATGGCGGAATACTTACACTTTGAGCTACGCACCCGCATTTGGGGCTACACGCAAGAAGAATTTGATAATCAAGGGTTAATCAATGAAAACTACGTTGGCATCCGCCCTGCGCCGGGTTACCCAAGCTGCCCAGAACATACTGAAAAAGCCTTGATTTGGGATTTGCTTGAAGTAGAACAACGCATCGGCATGAAACTCACCGAAAGCTACGCCATGTGGCCGGCAGCTTCTGTCTGCGGCTGGTACTTCACCCACCCGGCAAGCAACTATTTCACACTTGGTCGCATTGATGAAGACCAAGCTCAAGATTATGCCAAACGTAAAGGTTGGGATGAGAGAGAGATGATTAAGTGGTTGGGTGTGGCGATGAAGTAGATTAAATCTATAAATTATTTTTATAACATTATTAATTTAAGGAATCATATGAAATATTTGAAACATACCCATTGGGAAAAACTACCACTTCCTGAAGAAGATTATAGACCTCGCTTTTTTATTGAGTTATATCAAGAACTATTAAACTCAAATACACCATCTTCTTATCAACCTAGAATAATGAGTTTATTGTCTTACATAAGTGAAATTATAGATCTAATTAAGCATTATGAAAAAGATGAGAGAGCTAAACCTTATATTCATAGAAGCGTCATGGAATTTATTACCTATCTTAAAGACGATAACATAGCAAGAGAAATATATACGAATGAAATTTGGACACTCGAAAATCACTTTGATAGAAAAGACAATTATAACAATAGAGAAATAAACAAGCTAACACTAATAATGAATTTATTTTTAGACAAAGAAAAACAAGATCTATACTGGATAAAAATATGCGACAACTTAAATGAATCCATATGCGATGACAATTACAACCCCAAAAACATAAGAAGAAATCTAGAAAAAATAAATAAAGCCTGCAAATTATTTTCATCATATTTGTTAAATAAAGGTATGTCTAATAGATATTTATTTAATAGAGCTGAGAAATTTATAAATCTATCAAATTATAGAGAAAGAGATTTTAATGAACAACAATTAAAAAGTAACCAATGATTTTAATGAGAAGGAAAAAACATTTACCATTCACTTTCTAATCAAGTCAAATAGAATAATAGAAAATAAAGAAATTAAAATAATTACATACGATAAATTCATAAATACAAATTTAAAATTAAATAATGATAAAAAATTCAATAGTTTTATAAACCAGAAAAATGATGAAAAAAGCATATTTTTTACGTATTAACTTTTAAGGAAATAAGTTCAAATTATGATAATGCGTTGCTAAAAGCTAAAGAAGAATTAGCTATCTTAGACACTGTTAATATTCTACACAAAATAGAAATTCTACAAAAAGCATTGATAATAGAAGAAAAAATTCAATAAATACCATATAAATTTATCTGAAATTAATATCTACTTGGATAACGCATCACTTTTAGATATCAGCGAGATAAATATAAATAGCATTTTAGATAAGTTAGACCATAAAAATATAGAAATAATCAGAAACTCTCTTAGATACTTTAGATTAGCGAAAGAATCGAAGTCTATAGAACAAAAAATACTAAACACTTGGATTGCAATAGAGTCCTTATATATACGAAAAAAAATGACATGAATAGCTCAATAATAGAAAATATAATTCATTATGTCCCAATGATATATAATAGCATGTCAATTATTAGAAAAATAAGATATGCAAAAAAAAATTATTGTCTATAAATAAAATATACATAAATGATGAAATAAAAAAAGAATTAAATATAAAACATAACTCATTTAACAATCTAATAAGTGATGAAAAAATATTAATAATAATGAGAAATAAGAAATTATTCGAATCCTTAGTAAGAGATAATAGCCTGAAAGGCTTGGAACACCTAAAATATAGATTAACAACCATTTATGATCTTCTTAAAAATGGAAAAAAAAAGATGGAAGAGATGGAAAAAATGATAATATCGATAAGATATTTTCAAAATCTAAACTATCAATAGAAAATCAAATATATAGAATATACTTTATGAGAAACAAAATATCGCACCAAGGTTATTATAAAAATATTAATTCTATTGTATTTAATCACCTAACAGACTATCTAATGATATCTTATTCTGCAATTGTAGTTGGTGCTAAGTATCTTCCAAAAATGAAAGAAAATGAAAAATTTTCTATTTTAGATATATTGGATTCTTACGAACTACAATTTCATAGAGTTTTGAAAAATATTAAAGAGGATAAAATTGACACTATAGCATCAATTCAAATATAACTTTTGACCCTCACGATGGCGCAAGCGTCCTCGCTTGTGCCTCCCATCTAAAAGTGCGGTCAAAAAATCCAAAGAATTTTGAATATTAATTCTGCCAACGGTTATGCGTAGAATTCCCCCCATGATGGCGCACGCTTCCTAGCGTGTGCCTAATTTCACTAAAAAACACTTCAAAAACAAACCGCACTTTACCCTTTCTATATTGCACAATCCCCAATTTCCGCTATCATATTCCCTTTCTCATTCACTCTACTCTCGGAACTTTATCGATGAATAAATTGAAAATAGCATTACTCACGGCTGCATTCGTAGGTTTGTTTGCTTGTACCACAACACAACAACCAAAGAAAACCATTAAAACACGATACCTTAAAAATAACATTAGCCAAGCGGAATTAAACAATCCGAAAGATTACAAACGTTATTACTATTCTTGCCGTAATTCAGAAACAGGTTCGAATTCTTATTTAACGACTTACTTCCCGCTTTCAAGAGAAAGCCGCATGAAAGATAATTTTGGTATTTATTTTCAATTAGATGGTGGAAAAGCGGTGCCTTTTGATCATGTGGAAAATCGCACCTTAAATGCACGCGGAAATCGCTTTGAAGTGATTTATCGCTCTTATGAGCCAATTGATGGAAGCCATGTGGATCTGATTGCGCGTGAGCATAATTCGGTGTATTACAAAAACAATCAAGGCATGAGAACAGCTTGGTTAAATTGTCGAGAAGGCTAATTCTCACTGAAAGTGCGGTCATTTTTAGACACATTTTTCCAAAAAAAAAGCACGAGGTTAAACTCGTGCTTCTTCTTTTTTATTTCGATTATGCTTTTGCTTGTGCGCGTTTCACGAAAATCACAGAAAGCGTGAATGCCACCACAAATGAAATCACCATACCGATGCTGTACATTGCAAGGCTATCCGGTTTGATAGATGGGATACCTAAGAAACCGGCTGCGCCTAATGCAATGGCTTTTACATTGAAGAATGCGATAAAGGCACTTGCTAGGCCTGAACCAATCATCGCCGCAAAGAAAGCCTGACGGTAACGTAAGTTCACCCCGAACATTGCCGGTTCTGTAATCCCTAATAATGCAGAGATACCAGATGGCACCGCTAAGCCGCGTACTTTTGGATCTTTTAATGCCACTGCCACACCTAAACAAGCCGCACCTTGTGCGATATTTGACATTGCGGCGATTGGGAAAATAAAGGTACCGCCTGTATTTGCCATTTCAGCTAATAATTGTGTTTCAACCGCAATGAAGGTTTGGTGCATACCGGTAATCACGATTGGTGCATAGAATGCCCCGAAGATCGCCCCACCAACAAAACCTAAAGTGTCATATAACCAAGTTAAGCCTGATGCAATTAATGACCCCGCTTCACGACCGATTGGACCAATTACGGTAAATGCTAAAAAGCCCGCAATAAAGAGCGAGAATAATGGGGTAATAAGGTTATCTAAGTAAGAAGGCACAAACTTACGGAAGGTTTTTTCTAAAGTAGCCAATACCCAAGCTGAAATAATAGTTGGAATGACTGTACCTTGATAGCCGACTTTTTCTATTTCAAAGCCTAATACATTCCAATATTTAATCTCACCCTGTGCAAGAGTTAAAGCATAATTCCAACCATCGGCTAAATCAGGGTGTACCAATAGCATTCCAAGAGCCGCCCCTAAGAATGGATTACCGCCGAATTTACGGGTAGCTGAAAAACCTAATAATACAGGTAAAAATACGAATGGTGCGTTAGAAATAGTATTAATAAAAGAGGCTAAATCTGAGATATTTGGGTATCTATCAACTACTGAATATCCCACAATAGCCGCATCAGATAATGCTTTTTGAGCATCTGCAATAGCGATAGCATTACCGCTATCTTTAACTGAATTAAATGCCTCTTGTGCAGCTGCTAACGCAACTCTTAATTCATTTGGGATCTCCCAAAAGAAACCTTGAGCAGTTAGCATGCTGTAAATACCCATTAACAAACCGCCTGCGACGATTGCTGGAATGATTGGCACGAAAATATCTGCTAAGCCTTTCACCAAACGTTGCAATAAGTTTTGATTGCCTGACGCCGCTTCTGCCACTTCGGCTTTGCTTACATCGCCGATACCAAGCAATTTGGTAAGTTCAGCATGGACTTTATTCACCGTACCTGAACCGAAGATAATTTGATATTGACCGGCGACAGCAAACTGCCCTTTCACGCCTTCAATATTATCAATACCTTCTTTATCCACTTTGCTTTCATCGTTTAACACAATACGTAAACGCGTTGCACAATGTGCTGCTGTGGCGATGTTTTCTTTGCCGCCAAGCTTATCAATCACTTGCTGGGCAATTTGAGGGAAGTTCATAATGCTCTCCTAATGGGGTTTTAGAAAAAGAAATTGACCGATTGTAACCAAAACAGGGGATAATAACTAGCAGTCTCAACAAATTTTAGGCGAAAAAAAACCGACTTGATTAAGTCGGTTTATAGTTGGTGCTCTGGGCGAGACTTGAACTCGCACGGCCTGCGGCCACTACCCCCTCAAGATAGCGTGTCTACCAATTCCACCACCAGAGCGTTCATTCTGTTTTTATTCCTTATTGCGGAATGTCATTATTTTTGTTTTCAACCGCTGGAGCAACTTGTTGTTGCTGTTGTTGAACTTGTTCAGCAGTTTGAGATAAATCGTCAAACGAACCTTTTTGTACGTTGCCACGGTGAGAGTTAATGTTACCTAACACTAAAGCAATCACAAAAAAGCCAGTTGCTAAGATTGCGCTGGTACGGGTTAAGAAGTTACCTGCACCTGCAGAACCAAACATAGTACCTGATGCACCGCCGCCAAATGACGCACCTGCGTTCGCACCTTTACCTTGTTGAACAAGGATAAAGCCGATTAAGGCGATACAAATTAATACATAAACAAATAATAAAATATTGTACATTATTCTTTCTTCTCTAAATTGCGATTTCGCAAGAAAACTGGGAGCAAATGTTATATAAAATTCATGCTTTTCGCAAGCGCTTTCCCATTTTTTTTAATTAATTGTATTAAGTTTAATCAATTTTCAGCGTTTAAATCTTCCGATTTTTTGACCGCTCTTTTTCGTTTCGTTGCTGGTGTGCTTAAACCTTTTGAAATCTGACTTAAACGACGTAATGCGGTGAAATCAACAAAACGCACTAAATCTGGCAACATTTGATTAAGCGTAAACATAAATTGCTGATAACTCGCCTGTTTTTGACTGATATCCGTTAATTGCGCTTCCCAATGTGCCGTCATGTCAGGTTGTGTGGCAATATCCGGCAAAGCTGAAATGAGGATCCGCCCCGTTTCTGTGCTGTGAATATTGCGTCCTTTTTTGATCAAAAAGCCTCGTTTAAACAGCAATTCAATAATGCCTGCGCGTGTTGCCTCTGTGCCAAGGCCATCCGTTTCACGCAGAATTTTTTTCAATTCTTTATCTTGCACAAAGCGCGCAATCCCTGTCATGGCGGAAAGCAATGTCGCATCAGTAAAAGGTTTAGGCGGTTGTGTTTTTTTGCTCACCACTTCACCTCGTTCACAATGCAGGATCTGCCCTTTCTTCACGATCGGCAATAACGGCTCTTGATTTTCATCTTCGTCTTCTTTGCCAAGCAACTCTTTCCAACCAGCAGTTTGCAAGTTACGAGCTTGCGCCACAAAAGTACCGCCCGCAATACTCAAGGTAATTTTGCTTTTACGATATTCCGCATCTGGACAGAATTGCAATAAATACTGACGCGCAATCAGTTCGTAAATACGCTGTTCATCAATACTTAAATTTATCGAGCGTGTGTTAGCAGTCGGAATAATTGCATGGTGTGCTTCCACTTTTTTATCATTCCAGCAACGATTACGCTGCTCAGTATCCACCACCGATGGCAAGGTTTGATAAGTCTGACAATGCTGCGAAATCGCATTCATCACTTTATGTCGTTCAGCAAAATGCTCTTCCGGCAAATAGCGACAATCAGAACGCGGATAGGTAATCAAACGATGGGTTTCATATAACCGCTGACAGGTATCCAACACGCTCTGTGCCGACATCCCAAAACGTTTTGCTGCATCAATCTGCAATGCTGACAACGAATAAGGCAAAGGTGCCGTTTCTTTCTCGCGCTTATCCACATATTCGGTCACTTCGGCAGGTTGATCGGTAATGCGTTTAACCACATTTTCGGCTAAACCTAAAGATAGTACGCGACCATCTTCATCTTGGTAGTCTTCGCAAGCTTTACTCGGTTGCCAAAGTGCAGAAAAAAGTGCGGTCGGATTTTCAGACGTTTTTTCGTCTTTCACCCATGCCAACACTTCATAGAAATCTTTGGGTTGGAAATTTTCAATTTCCAAATCACGGCGAACAATCAAGCCTAACACAGGTGTTTGCACTCGCCCAACGGAAAGCACGCCATCATAACCCGCTTGGCGACCGCGAATGGTATAAGCACGGGTCATATTAATGCCGTATAGCCAATCGGCACGAGCACGCGCCAGTGCGGAGGTAGCCAATGGAATAAAATGACGATTCGGTTGGAGTTTTTGTACGGCTTTTTCGACCGCACTTGGATTAAGATCGCTAATCAAACAACGCAAAATACCGTCACGTTTTTCGGCGGATAAATTGGCATAGCTGAATACTTCATCCACCAGCAACTGCCCCTCTCTATCCGGGTCACCTGCGTTAACTAAAACATCGGCTTGATGAATGAGTTTTTCCACCACAGAAAGTTGTTTTTTGACTTCTTTTCGCGGTAACAGAATCCATTTTTCAGGAATAATAGGTAAATGTTCTAAACGCCATTGTTTGAATTTTGGATCGTAGGCATCGGGTTCTGCCTGTTCGAGCAAATGCCCCACGCACCAAGTCACGACATCATCATTGCCGCATTTAATAAAACCATCCCCCCGTTGATGAGGTTTTGGCAATACATCGGCAATAGCTCGCCCAAGACTGGGTTTTTCGGCAATAAACAGGCGCATAAGATTAGTCGATCTGACGACGACCTAAGAAAGAGTGGGTTAAGGTGGTGCCGTCCACGGTTTCTAATTCCCCACCGACAGGAATTCCGTGAGCAATACGGCTCACTTTAATATTATGTTGATGGCAAATTTCAGCAATATAATTCGCTGTCGCATCGCCCTCCACCGTTGGATTGGTCGCTAAAATCACTTCGTGGAAAGATTCTTCAACCAGACGTTTTTGCAATAAATCTAAACCAATTTCTTTCGGACCAATACCATCTAAAGGCGATAAATGCCCCATTAAGACAAAATAACGTCCAGAAAATTGGCCGGTTTGCTCAATGGCCTGAATGTCTGCCGGCATTTCCACCACGCAAAGCAAACCTGAATTTTGACGGCGAGGATTGTTACAAATATTGCACGTATCCTCTTCGGTAAAATCACGACACTGCGAACAATGCCCAATTTTAGACATCGCTTCCGTTAATGCACGTGCTAGATTCATCCCACCGCTACGATTGCGCTGTAAAAGATGATAAGCCATACGCTGCGCTGATTTCGGGCCAACACCCGGCAAGCAACGAAGGTTTTCAATAAGATGTTCTAAAAGTGGACTGCTTTGCATAGTATTTATGATGGGAGAAAATGGATGGTGTGTGAACCTATAGATTCACACACCCGATGAATTAAAATGGAAGTTTCATTCCTGGAGGTAATGGCATGCCTGCGGTTACAGAAGCCATTTTTTCTTTTTGTAATTCTTCTGCACGACGGACAGCATCGTTGAATGCGGCAGCGATTAAATCTTCCAACATTTCTTTGTCGTCTTCCATTAAAGAAGGATCGATCTCAATACGACGACAGTTGTGCGCACCATTAATCGTGATTTTTACTAAACCCGCACCACTTTCGCCTGTTACTTCTAATTGGGCAATTTCTTCCTGCATTTTTTGCATTTTTTCTTGCATTTGTTGGGCTTGTTTCATCAAACCGCCTAAACCGCCTTTTCCAAACATTGGATTTTCCTTCTTAAATTAACTAAAACGAGCCGCATTTTAGCGAAAAAATTTGCCTTTGGGAACAGAGAAATTTATTATTCAATACTTCAAAACTTGGTCAAAAACGACCGCACTTTTATTTAGGAATTGCAGATGGAAACTCGTTATTACTTTATATTTACGGCAGCCATTATTTTGTTACAACTGCTGATTTATATTTTTAATAAAACGCTGATTTGGTGGCTTAACAAACAGCTCTCTCAAAAGGCAAGACGAGCAATTACTTTTGTCAGCTTTTTGCTTCCTAATGTCTTGGTTATTTGCCATTTTTTAAAGCTTTTTACGGTATTTCGACTTATAGCTTTAATGCTTGCGCTACTCCTTTTTTCAGCCTTTGCGAGTATCACCGTGGGAGGTATTCATTTTCTTTTCCGAAAATCCAAATCCATCACAAAAATCGACCGCGCTTTACGCATTACTTACCCCGTTTTATTTATTGGTATCACTGCCTTAAGTGTGTATAACGCCTATGTCACCCGTGTTATTCATTATGAAATTACGCTAGATAAACCGATTAAACCATTGCGAATTGGCATGGCCAGCGATCTCCATTTAGGCAAATTATTTGGTGGGAAAGAATTGGATAAACTAGCTGATATTATGCAGCAGGAAAAGGTGGATATCATTTTATTGCCTGGCGATATTATGGATGATAACGTCAATGCTTATTTAGCCGAAAAAATGCAACCTCATCTAGCAAAACTCAAGGCTCCAATGGGCGTTTATGCCACACTAGGCAATCACGATTTATTTGGAGACCAAGATCGAATTGATCAAGAAATCCGCAAAGCAGGTATTACCGTATTAAGAGATGAAACATTAACGTTAAATAATGAATTGGTACTTATTGGACGAAATGACAATCTTGCTCATGATAGACCAAGTACCGAGACCTTACTAAAACAGGTGGATACTAACTTACCAACTATTTTATTGGATCACCGCCCAACAGATATTGAAAAACATGCCTCACTTCCGCTTGATATTCAAGTTTCAGGGCATGCGCATAAAGGGCAAGTATTCCCGGCCAGTTTAATCACAAAAATGATGTATCGTCTGGATTATGGTCATGAAAAAATTGGCAATCCACATGTTTTTGTCACTTCTGGTTATGGCTTCTGGGGCATTCCAATGCGATTAGGATCTCAATCAGAAGTGGTGATTATTGATGTGAAAGGAAAATAAAAAAGAGCGGTCAAAAATGACCGCTCTTTTATTATCAACTAAATTTTAAGAACACACTACTTTCACCGCTAAGCCACCTTTTGATGTTTCGCGATATTTAGCATTCATGTCTTTACCTGTTTCATACATGGTTTCGATCACTTTATCCAAGGTTACGCGAGGATTTGTGGTACGGCGTAATGCCATACGGCTGGCATTAATTGCTTTCACTGAAGCAATCGCGTTACGCTCAATACAAGGCACCTGTACTTGTCCACCAACTGGATCGCAAGTTAAGCCAAGATTATGTTCCATCGCAATTTCAGCTGCAATACACACTTGTACTGGCGTACCGCCTAGGATTTCAGTTAAACCCGCTGCAGCCATTGAACATGCCACACCCACTTCACCTTGGCAACCGACTTCAGCGCCAGAAATAGAGGCATTCATCTTATAAAGTGAACCAATCATACCTGCAGCCAATAAGTAGCGCTCAATCACATCCTGTGTTAAAGGTCCTACGAATTTTTCGTAATAAGAAAGCACAGCTGGCACAATACCGCAAGCACCGTTAGTTGGCGCTGTCACGACGCGTCCACCCGCTGCATTCTCTTCGTTTACCGCAAGGGCAAACATATTCACCCAGTCGATTACATGCATTGGATCATTTGCAAGACGATGACTATTGGCTTGCAAGAGACGATAAAGTGACGGCGCTCGGCGTGTCACTTTTAATGGGCCTGGTAACACGCCTTCTGTATTGACACCATGCTCAATACAATCCTTCATGGTTTTCCAAACATTATGTAAATGCGCTTCAACCTCTTTTTTACCATGTAATGCCAACTCATTTCTCATCATCATCGTAGAAAGCATTAAGCCATTTTCCTGACAATGTTTTAAAATATCCTCAGCATGTTTGTAAGGATACGGCACTGTCACTGGATTTTCTTCCTCTTGACCAAAATGTGCTTCATCCACGATAAAACCACCACCAATGGAGTAATAGGTTTGGCGGTAAATTACCTGACGATCAGCATCTAATGCAGTAATGGTCATGCCGTTTTCATGCAACGATAAAAAGGAATTATGAAATACCATATTGGCATCCCAATCAAAATTAACCGTTTTTTTACCTTGTGCAATCGACAGCTTTTTGGTTTGTTTAACCTGTTCGATAAATGTTGGGATTAAATCAATATCTACATCGTGCGGTAGATAGCCAGCTAATCCCATAATGATCGCAATATCTGTATTATGGCCAAGCCCTGTCATAGAGAGAGAACCATATACATCAACGTGCAAGGTTGCAACGGCATCAAATTTACCTTGCTCGATTAAATCATCAATAAACTGCTTACCTGCTTTCATCGGGCCAACAGTATGGGAGCTGGATGGCCCTACTCCCACTTTAAACATATCAAATACACTAATCATATTATTTTAATCCTAAGCTAAACTAAAAAGCCGCTTATAATAATCCATATACGACCGCAGAGATAGCAATTAATCCCATTACTGTTACAAATACATTGCTAAAACGACCTTGATAACGTTTCATCGCAGGTACATTGCGGATAGCATACATTGGCATAATAAAAAGGATCATCGCAATAATTGGGCCGCCAAGCGATTCGATTAAACCTAAAATACTTGGGTTAATGATCGCAACACCCCATAAAGTGAATAAGAAGAATACTGCGGTACTGTAATTTAATTTTTTACGATTTACACTTTCACCTTTCATTTTTAGGTATAAACCTTCTAAACCTTCACGAGCCCCTAAATAATGGCCAAAGAATGAACTGGTAATCGCTAAGAAAGCCACTAATGGTGCAAAATAAGAAATGTATGGATTATCAAATTTGTTCGCAAGATAAGACAAGATACTGATATTTTGTGCTTTTGCCTCTAATAACTCTGCCGGTGTTAAAGTTAATACGCAACTAAACACAAAGAACATCACGAAGAAAAGTAATACGGTTGAAGTGCCTTTTTCTGTATGACCAATGTGATATTCCGTTTTATCAAAATCTTTATATTCACGTTGTTGAGAAAGCGTGAAAGAAGAAATTGCCGGAGAATGGTTAAAAGAGAAGACTAATACTGGAATAGTTAACCACAATGTCGTCACAAAACCACTCGCTGTAGGAAGCTCATAAAGCATTGATGCATTCCATTGAGGAATGAGATAGATTGATAATGCAAAGAGAATCAATACCAATGGATAAACTAATAATTCAGTGATTTTCAACATTACTTTTTCACTGAATAACATTACCGAAATCAATATCGCAATCAATACAAAAGAAAGAATGACACGATTTGGTGAAGCCATGCCTAATTGGTTAACAATGAAGGAATCAACGGTATTGGTGATCCCGTTTCCATAAATCAATAAAATTGGGAAGATCGCGAAGAAATATAATAAAGTAATTAATTTTCCTGCTGTTGGACCGAAATGCTCTTCCACCACTTCAGTAATATCACTACCTGGTTTAGATGAAGATAAAACGAAATAAGCCAAACCACGGTGTGCAAAGTATGTCATAGGGCCAACCAAAAGAGCCATAACCACCAATGGCCAGAAGCCCCCCATCCCTGCATTGATTGGTAAAAATAACACCCCTGCGCCGACAGCGGTCCCAAATAAATTTAACACCCAAGCTACATCAAATTTATTCCATTTTTTATTAGTTGTAGTGCTCATATATTACCCTCTAAAGTTAATCATAAAATCATTTATTTAATGAGTGTTCATTAAGCTAGTGACGGCATTATGATAAGGTCTTAAATTGGGTGCAAAGTACAACATAAGAAAATGTGATCGGGCTAACAGTTTTATATACGTTTTTTACATAAATATTTATCTAGATCAAAAAAGTGTGGCGCACATTATAATCATTTTTAGGTAAAAGCGTGCAAAACACACTATATAAACTTAAGCACATTCCACCGAAAATGAAATTACTTCTTTAATACTTTCAGCGCCTAATGCAATCATAATTAGACGATCAACACCTAAAGCCACGCCTGATGTATTGGGGATTCCTGCTTGTAATGCCGCCAGTAAACGATGATCAATTTCACGTTGTGGCAAACCTGCTTTTTCGCGTAGGCGGTTATCTTGCTCAAAGCGGTGTTGCTGTTCACGCGCATCGGTGAGCTCATGGAAACCGTTGGCTAACTCTAAGCCCTTATAATAGAACTCAAAACGTTCTGCCACTCGGCTATCTTCAGGGCTTAGTTGAGCGAGCGCAGCTTGGGAAGAAGGGAAATGATAAACGGCAACAGGCGCTTCTTGTCCGATTTTAGGTTCTACCACCTCACTGAATAAAAATTGTAGTAAGGTATCACGATCTTCATCTTCATCTGCCATAAAGTTGTGCTTACGCGCTGCCTCTACTAATTCTTGACGAGTCGCTGATAATGGATCTAATCCTACATATTCTTGGAAGACAAATTGATAACTTAAGGTTTCTGCCGGTTTACAATCAAGGATCTGTTGTAATAAATCATCCACTTCATTCATTAAGCGGTACATATCAAAGTGCGGTCGATACCATTCAAGCATGGTAAATTCCGGATTATGGCGATTACCCGCTTCTTCATTACGAAACACTTTGCCAATTTGAAAGATCGGTCCACTGCCTGCCGCTAATAAACGTTTCATATGATATTCCGGGCTAGTAGAAAGCCACAGCGTTTTCGACAGTTCATCAAAAGGCGCAATAAACTCTGTATTAAAAGTTGAAAGGTGAAGATCCGTCACACCAAATTCACTTAAAACAGGCGTTTCCACTTCTAATAATCCACGTTCAGTAAAAAACTGGCGGATATCCGCAATGATTTTGGCACGCGCCAATAAATTTTTAATTGAGGCGGAAGGTTGCCATTCTGTTTTTTTATCGCTAAGTGCGGTCATTTTTTTCTCCGTTTTTCACGTTTAAAATGAATTAGGCTATTGTAAACAAGACTGATTTTTAACTCAATAATCCGACTAAATCATTCTTAAACGCAAACGGTTATCATCTATAAATATATAAAAATTAACTTTTTTTTGAGTTAGATCACACTTTTGATATTTTATCTGTTTATTCGGGAAAAAAAGTTACTAATTTGTAAACAAAAGTGGCAGAATTACCACAAGCCCCTATTAATTTAGGGCGTTTTATTTTTTTACTTTCTATATGATTGGAGGATATCGTGCAAACGGTTAATGTCGATATTGCTATTGTTGGTGCCGGTGGCGGCGGTTTACGTGCAGCAATTGCAGCAGCAGAAGCAAACCCTAACTTAAAGATCGCATTAGTTTCTAAGGTTTATCCTATGCGTAGCCATACGGTTGCAGCAGAAGGTGGTGCGGCCGCAGTAATTAAAGAGGAAGATTCCTACGATAAACACTTCCACGATACCGTTGCCGGTGGTGACTGGTTATGTGAACAAGATGTGGTGGAATACTTCGTTGAACATTCTCCAGTGGAAATGACTCAACTTGAACGTTGGGGTTGCCCTTGGAGCCGTAAAGCAGATGGCGATGTGAACGTGCGTCGTTTCGGTGGGATGAAAATCGAACGTACTTGGTTCGCGGCAGACAAAACCGGTTTCCACTTATTACATACTCTTTTCCAAACATCCATTCAATATCCTCAAATTCAACGTTTTGACGAGCACTTCGTTTTAGATATCTTAGTTGATGATGGCCATGCTCGCGGTATGGTTGCGATGAATATGATGGAAGGTTCACTTGTTCAAATCAATGCAAATGCGGTTGTGATTGCAACTGGTGGTGGTTGTCGTGCATTCAAATTCAATACTAACGGCGGTATCGTAACTGGTGATGGTTTATCAATGGCATATCGTCACGGTGTTCCTCTTCGTGATATGGAATTCGTACAATATCACCCAACCGGCTTACCAAACACCGGTATCTTAATGACCGAAGGTTGTCGTGGTGAAGGCGGTATCTTAGTGAATAAAAACGGCTACCGTTATTTACAAGATTATGGTCTAGGCCCTGAAACCCCAATTGGTAAACCTGAAAACAAATATATGGAACTTGGTCCACGTGATAAAGTTTCACAAGCGTTCTGGCAAGAATGGAGAAAAGGCAACACCTTAAAAACTGCAAAAGGTGTCGATGTGGTTCACCTTGACTTACGTCACTTAGGTGAAAAATATTTACATGAACGTCTTCCATTTATTTGTGAATTAGCAAGTGCTTATGAAGGTGTAAACCCAGTTAATGAACCAATCCCAGTTCGTCCAGTTGTTCACTACACCATGGGTGGTATCGAAGTAGATTACAACAGCGAAACTCGTATTAAAGGTTTATTTGCTGTGGGTGAATGTGCGTCTTCTGGTTTACATGGCGCAAACCGTTTAGGTTCTAACTCGCTTGCTGAATTAGTAGTTTTAGGCCGTGTTGCAGGTGAATATGCCGCACAACGAGCAGCAGAAGCGAAACCTGCAAACCGTACAGCAGTTGATGCGCAAGCTCAAGATGTTGTCGCTCGCCTTGAAGCACTTTACAACCAAGAAGGTAACGAATCTTGGTCTGAAATCCGTGATGAAATGGGTACCGTAATGGAAGAAGGTTGTGGTATCTACCGTGACCAAGAAAGCATGCAAAAAGCAGTAGATAAAATTGCTGAGCTTAAAGAACGTTATAAACGTATCCGTGTGACAGACCGTTCAAGCGTATTCAATACCGATGTGCTTTACACCGTAGAATTAGGTTACATCCTTGATGTGGCACAATCTATTGCAAACTCTGCAATTGAACGTAAAGAGTCTCGTGGTGCACACCAACGCTTAGACTACACCGAACGTGATGATGTGAATTATTTAAAACACACCCTTGCTTACTACAATGGCGATGATGCACCGCGTATTGAATACAGCCCGGTGAAAATCACTAAATCTCAACCAGCAAAACGTGTTTATGGTGCTGAAGCAGAAGCGGCAGAAGCGGCTGCGAAAGCTAAGGAGCAAGCAAATGGCTAATTCACCGGTAATGACTGTAGAAGTATTACGCTACAACCCAGAAAACGATCAAGAGCCACATTTAAGCTCTTATCAAGTACCTTATGATAACCAAACCTCTCTTTTAGATGCGTTAGGTTACATTAAAGATAAACTTGAACCGTCTCTTTCTTATCGTTGGTCTTGCCGTATGGCGATCTGCGGTTCTTGCGGGATGATGGTCAATAACAAACCAAAATTGGCTTGTAAAACGTTCTTACGTGATTACAGCGGCCACATGCGTATTGAACCATTAGCAAACTTCCCTATTGAACGAGACTTAGTGGTGGATTTAAGCCACTTCATCGAAAGTTTAGAGGCAATTAAACCTTATATTATTGGCAACGAAGCGCCAGCATTAGATGGTAAACCACATCCATCAAAAGAATTGCAAGTAAGCCGTACTAAACAAACCCCGGCACAGCTTGAAAAATATCGTCAATTCTCAATGTGTATCAACTGCGGTTTATGCTATGCAGCTTGTCCACAATTTGGTTTAAATCCTGAATTCTTAGGCCCAGCAGCGATTACAATGGCACACCGTTACAACCTTGATAACCGTGACCATGGTAAAGCACAACGTATGCCATTATTAAATGGTAAAAACGGTGTTTGGAGCTGTACTTTCGTGGGTTATTGTTCTGAAGTGTGTCCAAAACACGTGGATCCAGCTTCTGCAATCAACCAAGGAAAAGTGGAAAGTGCCAAAGATTATGTTATCTCAATGCTAAAACCAAAAGGCTAAGGGGAAGAATATGTCAGTAACAGTAAGTAAACGCAAAAAATATGTTCGCCCAATGACGGCTACTTGGTGGCAAAAATTGGATTTCTACAAAGCTTATATGGTGCGTGAAGCAACATCTATCTTTGCCGTATGGTTCTGTATTGTATTGCTTTATGGCGTACTTTGCCTTGCAAGCAATCCTGTTCCAGGTCTAGGCATTATTGATTTCATTGGCTTCTTAAGAAATCCAATTGTAGTGATCTTAAATATCATTACATTAATTGCGACTTTATATCACACTGCAACTTATTTCGTGATGACACCAAAAGTGATGAACATCATTGTTAAAAATGAACGTTTACCACATCACGTGTTAAGAAATGCACTTTGGGCAGTTACGGCTGTGATTAGTGTTATCGCATTAATTTTAGTTTATATGTAGGGAGAGAAAAAATGGTCGAACAAAATCCAAAACGCTCTGGTGAACCACCAGTATGGTTGATGTTTGGTGCTGGCGGGACTGTCAGTGCGATTTTCTTCCCTGTTGTGATCTTAATCCTTGGTTTATTGTTACCATTTGGATTAATTGATCCACATAACTTAATTACATTCGCTTATTCTTGGATCGGAAAATTAATTATTTTAGTTTTAACAATTTTCCCAATGTGGTGTGGTTTACACCGTATCCATCATGCGATGCACGATCTTAAAATCCACGTGCCAGCAGGCGGATTTATCTTCTACGGCCTAGCAACTATTTACACTGTTTGGGTGTTATTTGCCGTATTAGGTTTGTAATTTAAAAATACTAAATTGATAAGTAAAAGTGCGGTCAAAAATGACCGCACTTTTTTCTTGAATTTTTCGTTCATCTCTATAAGATCTAAGAACATTTATTCTAAAAATAACTTTATATGAAAGAAAAATCTCAATTAACCAATTTACAAACAGAAATACAAACTCGTTACGATAGTTTAAGTAAAAGACTTAAACAAGTTGCAAAATATATCCTAGATAATAGCGACAGTATTGTTTTTGATACCGTTGCCGTTATTGCAGAAAAAGCTGATGTGCCCCCTTCAACGCTTATTCGTTTTGCTTCTGAATTCGGCTTTTCCGGTTTTAACGAAATGAAACAAATCTTCCGTGAAAATCTTATGGAAAAGACCACTAATTACACGGAAAGACTTCAACTTTCACATAAAATTGCTAAATCAGAAGGTGAAGAATCACCAGAAGATATTTTGACTATTTTCTCACAGGCTAATAGCCAAGCATTACATCAGTTAGCGGAACAAACCACAAATGAACAAATTAATGAAGCAGCCAAAATCCTCAAAGAGGCCAATAATATTTTTATCATTGGATTAAAGCGTTCTTTTAGTGCTGCCTGCTATTTAAACTATGCCTTACAACACTTAGATTGTCGTTCTTTTTTAATTAATGGATTAGGTGGAATGTTTGATGAGCAGCTTAATCAAGTCAAAGAAGGAGATGTTGTTGTCGCCATTAGTTTCTCACCTTATGCAGCTGAAACGGTTAATATTAGTAAGGTTTGTGCTAAAAAAGGGGTTAAACAAATTTCTATTACGGATAGCCAAATTAGTCCATTACTCGCATTCAGTGATATTGCATTTGTTATCAAAGAAGCACAAGTGCTCGGCTTCCGTTCTCAGTGCTCAACAATGACCCTCGTGCAAACACTCGCAATTGTATTAGGTTTAGAAAAAGAAAAAGATAAAGATAAAGATAAAAACACCAAATAATAAAAATGCCCCAATATGGGGCATTTTACATTTACAATTATTGACGAGATTTCCAAAGCTTAATGAGTCTTCTGTATCTTTCACTCACTTCAGCAACAAGCCCATCATCTGTTAATTTTCCACTTAACCAATCTCCTGATGGTTGCCCGAAAATTGTTCGCCCTACAGCAAAACCTTTGACTAAAGGTGCATTAGCTGATGCATCAAATACTGCTTTAAACTTATCTTCCGGTGCATCCAAACCTAAAATCAAGATTCCACGGCAATATGGATCATTTGCTTGAATGACTTCGCTAATATGTGCCCAAGCTTTTGCTGAAACACCTGGTAATTTCCACCAATCCGGTTTAATTCCTAAATGATAGAAATGAGTAATAATTTCAGCATAGTATTCTTCATTTTGTTCCATATCTGAAGGTAAAATCACTTCTAATAGCAATTCATGTCCTGTTCGACAGCAAGCTTGATACACTTGTTTTAATGTTGCATCTTGCTCTGTTTTCATTTCAATACTGTCTTTCGGATGGTAAAAGACCAAACATTTCACTACATGTTCTTGTGGCCAGGTTGCTAATTGACTACCTAAATCACCATATTCCAAACGTAATGGGCGAGAAGCTGGAAGTTCAATTGGACGTCCAATCCACCAATGTTTACCGGTAATTTCATTTAGTGCAGCTTGACCAAAAGTAGTATCGGCAAGAATTCCTGCTTGTCCATCATAAATTCCCTCTTCCTGTGCAGTTCTTTCTGCAGCTTGTAAGAGAAGTTGTTTCAATTTAGGAATTCGTTTGACATCTGCACCACATTTCTCAGCGAGATCAACTAACTGTTTGCGATGATCAAAAGCAAAGATACATAAATTATCCCATTTTGCTTTTCGGGTAGTGACTCGATGTAAATGGTTTAATTGTGAATCTAAATCAGGACGAGGGACTGATTCTGTACGAGCTAAGTAATTATCTAACTCGGCTTTTGTTGGCATCGCTGGAGCACAACCGTGGCGAGACACCACTAATGCACCACACGCATTGGCATAACGACAAGATTGTTCCCAACCTTCATTATTAATATAACCTCGAATGAGGCCTGACATAAATGCATCACCTGCACCAAGCACGTTAAGTACTTCCACTCTCACGCCATAAACATTTAATCCGCCATCCAAATCATCAGGGATATCCCCTTCAAATACTGAACAGCCTAATGCGCCACGTTTACAAACCAAAACGGCATGACTGAACTTACGTACATTTTTAAGTGCGGTTAATGTATCGGTTGAACCACCAGCAATATGGAATTCTTCTTCAGTACCCACGAGTACATCAAAATGATGTAATACTTCTTGTAACGATTTCGTCACCGCTTCTGAATCAATAAAGCGAGTTTCACCATCACCAAGAGAAGTTAGTCCCCATAATACCGGGCGATAATCAATATCTAACAAACGTTTTGTATTATTTCTACCGGCATACTCTAATGCGGTTAACACGGCTTCTCTGGTTTTCGGGTGGGATAAATGAGTCCCTGTAATAGCTAATGCTTTAGCGGAGGCAATATAGCTTTCATCAAAGTCTTCTTTTGTAATAGCCATATCGGCACAATTTTCACGATAGAAAATTAATGGGAATGTGTCCTGATCTTTAATACCTAAAATGACAAGTCCGGTTAGGCGCTCTTTATCCGTAATGAGATGACTGGTATCTACGCCAACACGCTGTAATTCTTCACGTAAGAAACGGCCCATATGCTCATCCCCAACACGTGCTAGCATTGAGGATTTAACCCCTTGCACTGCAGTTCCATAGGCAACATTACCTGAAGAGCCACCTAGATATTTGGAAAAAGAAGATGCATCTTCTAATCTCGCACCAATTTGTTGTGCATAAAGATCAACAGCTACGCGACCGAGACAAATGAGGTCTAGTGTTTTTTCTACCGTTTTCATAATGCCATTCCTTCTAATTAATAAAGTTGCTTCGCTAATACAAATTGAAACATATATTTCAAAAAAATCAATAACGAAATTTCATTTTTTAGACATTAATCACAAAATCAATATCTAAAAACTGTTCTACTGCATCTAAAACAATCCTGTTTAATAGGCAGTCTAACCTTCATTTATAAAATCGGATTCTCGTGCTAAAAAAAGTTTGATCTATGTCTCAAAAATGAAATTTTTATTTCAAAAATATTTAAAATTAGAAGAATGCTTATATACTAGCACTAATGCAAGTTACCCTAAAAGGAGATTACAATGAAAACTGTAAGACTAACTGTGGCACAAGCGCTAATAAAATTCCTTGATAATCAATATATTGAGTTTGACGGTAAAGTCACTAAATTTGTTGAAGGTATCTTTGGTATTTTTGGACATGGCAATGTATTAGGCATTGGTCAAGCATTAGAACAAGACAGCGGTAATCTCATCGTTCGTCAAGGGCGTAATGAACAAGGTATGGCTCATGTGGCCATTGGTTTTGCAAAACAAAATCTACGTAAAAAAATTTATGCTTGCACCTCTTCTGTTGGACCTGGTGCAGCTAATATGATTACAGCAGCTGCAACCGCAACAGCCAATCGTATTCCACTTCTTCTTTTACCGGGTGATGTGTTTGCAACCCGCCAACCAGACCCTGTTTTACAACAAATTGAGCAATTTCACGACTTAAGCATTAGCACAAATGATGCATTTAAAGCAGTAAGCAAATATTGGGATCGTGTTAGTCGTCCAGAACAATTAATGACTGCCTGTATTAATGCCATGCGAGTATTAACTGACCCGGCAGATACCGGTGCAGTAACTCTTGCGCTACCTCAAGATGTTCAAGCTGAAGCCTATGATTTCCCTGAATATTTTCTACAAAAACGGGTTCACAGAATTGAAAGAACACTACCAACTGAGCCAATGTTGAAATCTGCCATTGAGCTTATTATGAGTTCGAAAAAACCATTAATTATTTGTGGTGGTGGTGTGCGTTATTCCGAAGCCGCAGAACAACTCAAACACTTTGCAGAAACATTCCATATTCCTTTTGCAGAGACTCAAGCGGGTAAAAGTGCGGTCGTTTCTGAACACAGTTTTAACGTTGGTGGTGTAGGCGAAACAGGTTGTTTAGCCGCTAATCTCTTGGCAAAAGAGGCTGACCTCATTATCGGTATTGGTACTCGCTATACGGATTTCACAACTTCCTCTAAATGGATCTTCCAAAATCCAGAGGTGAAATTCCTAAATATTAACGTCGCTCGTTTTGATGCCTATAAATTAGATGGCATTCAAGTGGTTGCAGATGCGAAAGAAACGTTAGAAAAACTTACCGCACTTCTCTCGCCAACAGGCTATCGTTATCGTGCACAGTGGAGCAATTCAATTAGTGAAGCTAAAACACAATTTAAACAAGAATTACAACGTATTTATCACGCGACTTACACTGAAAAAGATTTCATCCCAGAAGTGAATGATGCCTTAGATCGAGAAAAAGTTTATGAGGAGTTTATTAAACTTACTCAATCTTGCTTAACACAAAGCCGTGTTCTAGGCATTCTCAATGAGACCTTAGGTGAAAACGATATCATTGTTGGAGCTGCAGGTAGCTTACCTGGCGACTTACAACGCGCATGGCAATCTAAAGGCGAAAATACCTACCATTTAGAATATGGCTATTCTTGTATGGGCTATGAAGTCAATGCGGCTTTAGGCGCAAAATTAGCTCAACCAGAAAAAGAGGTTTATGCCTTATTAGGTGATGGTTCTTATATGATGCTTCATTCTGAACTTGTCACATCTGTACAAGAAAATAAAAAAATTAACGTCGTTTTATTCGATAATATGACTAACGGATGTATTAACAACTTACAAATCGGCAATGGTATGGATAGCTTTGCGACAGAATTCCGTTTCAGAAATCCACAAACCAACAAATTAGATGGTGGATTCGTACCTGTCGATTTTGCCATGAACGCAGCTTCTTACGGATGTAAGACCTACAAAGTTACAACAGAAGAAGAATTGTACGCCGCCTTAGCCGATGCTAAAAAACAAAATGTTTCCACCTTAATTGATATCAAAGTACTACCAAAAACCATGATACATGGTTATGGCAGTTGGTGGCACGTCGGCGTAGCAGAGGTTTCTGAAAAAGAGACTATCCGTAAGGCTCATGAAAATAGTGTGAAACACATTAATGAAGCGAGACGCTATTAGTCAAGAATTTGATTTATCTCCAATTTAACCACTC
Source organism: Haemophilus parainfluenzae (assembly GCF_014931275.1). NCBI lineage: Bacteria > Pseudomonadati > Pseudomonadota > Gammaproteobacteria > Pasteurellales > Pasteurellaceae > Parahaemophilus > Parahaemophilus parainfluenzae. Next base: position 904,468 of record NZ_CP063110.1, on the reverse strand, counting down.
TTTCGAGAAGGAAAAACTATGAAAGCTGAAAACGTGAAATTAGGTATCGCGCCAATTGGTTGGACTAACGATGATATGCCTGATCTTGGCAAAGAAAATACCTTTGAACAATGTGTTAGTGAAATGGCGCTGGCCGGTTTTACTGGATGCGAGGTCGGAAATAAATATCCGCGCGACGTGGAAGTGCTAAAACACAAATTGAGTGTTCGTGGTATTCAAATTTGTAATGCTTGGTTTAGTACCTTTTTTGTAGATGGCAAAAAAGAAGAAACGATCAAAGAATTCATTAAACATCGAGATTTCCTTCATGCGATGGGAGCCAAGGTTATTGGCTGTTCTGAACAAAGCCGTAGTATCCAAGGCACAACAAAAGCTGTTTTTAAAGAAAAAACTGTTTTTACTGAAGAAGAATGGCAACTCCTTGCTGAGGGCTATAATGAACTAGCCAAATTAGCAGCTGAAAAAGGAATGAAAGTATGCCTACATCATCACATGGGTACAGGTATTCAAACGCCAGCTGAAATTGATAAATATATGGAAGTCGTTAACGATGATGTGTATTTATTATTTGATTCTGGTCATATCTATTATTCTGAAGGCTCACAAAAAGCGATGCTAGACGTATTAGAAAAATACATAGATCGAATTTGCCACGTGCATTTAAAAGATGTGCGTGATGAAGTCGTTGCTGAAGTGAAGGCAAATGATCTTAGCTTTTTAGAAGGTGTTCGCAAAGGCACATTCACCGTACCAGGTGATGGTGTAATCGATTTCAGACCAATTTTTGATATTCTTGAAAAACACAATTATAAAGGCTGGATGGTGGTTGAGGCGGAGCAAGACCCTGCCATCGCTAACCCATTTGAATACGCCGTCAAAGGCCGTAAATACATTAAAGAAACAGCGGGGATCTAATTATGATTAAAGTAGGTATTATCGGCGCCGGTCGTATTGGTCGCGTACATTCTGAAAGTATTACAAAATATGTGAAGGGCGCTGAAATCAAAGCGATTTCTGACGTCAGAGTAACGGATGAGCTCAAACAATGGGCAAAAGGCATGGGCATTGCTCATGTTTATGAGGATTACAAACAAATTCTACAAGATCCGGAAATTGATGCTGTATTAGTCTGTTCATCTACCAATACCCATGCGCCTATTTCTATTGAGGCTGCTCGAGCAGGCAAACACATTTTCTGCGAAAAACCAGTTGATGCAGATGTCAATCGCATCAAAGAAGTGTTAGCAGAAGTAGAAAAAGCTGGCGTGAAATTCCAAGTTGGCTTTAATCGCCGCTTTGACCATAACTTCAAAGCGATTAAAACTCGTGTAGAAAATGGTGATATTGGTGAACCGCACTTAATTCGAGTGACCTCGCGTGATCCAGATGCACCACCAATTGAATATGTAAAAGTATCTGGTGGAATGTTCTTCGACATGACTATTCACGACTTCGACATGATTCGCTATTTATCTGGCAGTGAAGTTGTAGAAGTTTATGCAGCTGGTGGCGTACTAGTCAATCCAGAAATCGGTAAAGCTGGCGATATCGACACCGCTGTTATCACCTTAAAACTTGCTAACGGTGCTATTGGTGTGATCGATAATAGCCGAAAAGCAGTTTACGGTTACGATCAACGAGCTGAAGTATTTGGCTCAAAAGGTGCGGTGCAAACTCGCAATGATACCGATTCTACTGCGGTTTATTCCTGTGAAGCTGGTGTGATTGCCGAGAAACCTAAATACTTCTTCTTAGAACGTTATATGCAATCTTTTGCTGATGAAATGGCTTGTTTTGTTGATTCCGTAGTAAACGACAAACCGACTTTAGTGAATGGTAATGATGGGTTACAACCGGTGATTATTGCACTTGCGGCTAAACGTTCATTAGATGAAGGACGCCCAGTCAAACTAGCAGAAATCGCTTAGAACTAAACATATAAATATAGAAAGAGACCTAAAGGAATTTAGGTCTTTTTTATCTCCTAAAACGACAAAAAATGTTGAGAAACATTCCCTCATTTACCATAGAGATTTAGTTTCCAATAAGTCAAGCTAGCATTTCAGATAATTACTACATCATTCCAAAAATACCCTCTTTTTTGACCGCACTTTTTTTAATAAAAACGCATACATGCATTCTCTTTATGCTTTAAATCTTAATGCAAATAAAAAGGCTACCATAGGTAGCCTTTTCTGAAATCAATGGATATTTGTCTACATTACCCTTTTTTGCGACGTTTTAAGGTATCAAGTAATACTGCGATTACAATAATTGCCCCTTTAACAATTTGTTGCCAGTATGGATCCACGCCTAACATATTTAAGCCTTTATTGGTGGTACCGATAATTAAAGCCCCAATCACACACATTGGAATCGTACCAAAACCACCACTTAAAGAAACCCCACCGATAACTGCTGCGGCGATAGCATCAAGCTCCCAAGCCAAACCGTAAGATGGATTACCTGCATAGGTTCGTGATGCAAGTAAAGCGCCTGCTAATCCAGATAATGCACCACCTAGAATATAAACCCAAATTAATGTTCTATTTGTGTTAATACCACAGATTTTAGCTGCATTCAGGTTTCCACCTACTGCATAAACATGACGACCAAAGGTTGAATGACTAAGTAAAATATGAGAAGCGATTACAATTAAGATATACAGCAAGACCAGCCCCGGAAGTCCAAAAATATTCACATCAGCAATCCAGGTAAATGCTTCTGAAGAGGCATCAATTGGACGACCATCAGAGTAAAGCTGTGCGGCACCACGTGCAATAATCATCATACCTAAAGTTGAGATAAACGGCGGAATACCACCAAGTGCTGTTAATCCACCATTAAACAATCCCAATAAAGCACCAATTAAAATTGATGCAGCAAAAGCCAATAGCGCAGATGATACGCTATCGCCACCAGTTACAATTGAAGCAGAAACGACTGCTGTAAGCGCCACCACAGAACCAGATGATAGATCGATACCAGTTGTGATAATGATGAAGGTTACACCAATTGCAATAATACCAAACATGGATACTTGTTCGATAATACTCCATACTGTTCTAGCTGAAAAAAAGCCGTCTATTGAAACAGACAATACTAAAAAGAGAAGAATTAAAATTAAGACCATCCCATACGCATTAATCATTTTCTTCAGTGTCACGTTTTCCATAATAAACCTCTCATTTTTTAATCTTAATAAATAAACCATTCTAATTAATAGACACTAACCCGAAGCCAATTCAAGTACTCGCTCTTGAGTCAATTCGGTATGAGGAATGATGCCAACTTGATGCCCTTCGTGCATAACCATGACGCGATCACTCATTGATAAAAGTTCCAACATATCTGACGTAATCATAATGATCGTTTTACCTTGTTTTGATAACTCAACCATCAATTTATAGAGCTCAGCCTTAGCCCCGACGTCAATCCCTTTTGTTGGTTCATCTAAAATCAAAATTTCAGGCTCTAGTAATAACCAACGAGCAAGCAATACTTTTTGTTGGTTACCACCGGAGAGATTATTAGTAATTACCTCTACATTTGGTGCTTTTATTTTGAGTTTCGTTTTTTGTTCATTTGCCGTTTTTTGTGCTCTTGCAACAGACACAAGAAAATTCTCTAAATAAGGCGACATTTTCGGCATAATCATATTGTCTGTAATGCTCAGATTTAAAAATAGACCAGTCAATTTTCTATCTTCCGTTACAAAACCAATTTTATGCTTCATCGCATCTAGTGGATTATTAATAACTACTTTTTCGCCTTTAATATAAATTTCACCACTATCTGCCGGTTTATAGCCAAATAACCCTTCTACTATTTCTGAACGACCAGCACCAACCAACCCTGCGATACCAAAGATTTCACCTTTACGTACAGCAAAATTAATATCTTGATATTTTCCTTCTCGAGTAAAATGTTTAATTTCTAAAACAATTTCATCAGATAACTCAAAACGCTCACGTTGGAACATTTCTGACATATCGCGACCAACCATCATCGAAATCAGTTGCTCTTTAGTCACTTCTTTGGTTGGCTTCGTATCCACATATTGACCATCGCGAATTACCGTGATCTCATCAGATACTCTAAAGACTTCATCTAATTTGTGAGAGATGAAGATAATCGCAATACCTCTTGCTTTGACCGTTTCAATAATGCGATAAAGTTGGTCTACTTCATTTTCAGTTAATGCCGTTGTTGGCTCATCCATAATGATCACTTTCGCATCATTAGAAACGGCAGTCGCAATCGCAACCAACTGAGCTTTTGCCACCGATACATCTGACATTTTTTCTGTCACATCCATCGGCACACCAAGTTCTTTTAGAATCGCAGAGGCTTGCTCATTCATTGCTTTTTGATTAAGGAAAAATTTACCTTTCGTTATTTCCCGACCTAAATAAAAATTATCCGCAATCGTCAAGTTAGCAGCAGGAGAAATTTCCTGAGGCACCATAGTTAGACCACGACGAATTGCATCAATAGGACGTCCTGGTTTAAAAGGTTTATCATCTAGAATAAGTTCTCCACCTTCATCAGGAATATAAATTCCATATAGAATTTTCATCAATGTGGATTTACCTGCTCCATTTTCTCCCATCAGAGCGTGAACACTTCCACGCTTGACCCGGAGATTGATCTGATCTAATGCCTTAACCCCAGGAAATGTTTTTGATACATTTCTCATTTCTAAAATATAGGGAGAATTTGAGCTATTACTATTAGTCATGTTTAACTCCTTGACTCGATAAAAATAAATACGGAAATAACATTATAAAGTGCGGTCAATTTACTCCTTATATTTGTTGATATATTGTTCCTTCATTTCTGGGGTAACCAATTCAAAAGGAATCCAGTTATATTTGGGAATTTCTTCACCAAGCGCTGCCTTGTAGGCCATTTCTGCACTCAATCGTCCTTGTCCTGATGCAGATTGATAAACAGTAGCATCCAATCCATTACCTAAATAAGCTAAAGCATCTGGTGTTGCATCAATTCCTACAATGAGTATGTCTTCATCTTTGAAGCCGAGTTTCTTCGCAGCCAATAAAGCCCCTATTGCCATTTCATCATTATTACTCAAAATAACATTCGCATCTCGGTGAGCTGAAAGCAGATTTTCTGCGACTTCCATACCTTTAGCTCTATCCCATTTTGCCTCTTGTTCTGCGACCACTTTAATTTCAGGATGCTGAGCAAAGATCTTTTTATTACCCTCTGTTCGTTTAATTTGAGCTTCTAACCCCAACGGTCCAAGTAAAATAATGGCTTTAGCTGGTTTACCATTCAATGAGTTAACAATAAATTCACCTTGCATTTCACCGCTTTTAATTTCTTCAGAACCAACGTAGCTCGCTACGTATTGCATGTCTTCTTCATTCGGTTTCACTGTCACCACAATTAAAGGAATCTTCGCTTTTCTTGCTTTTAATCCAATGGCTTTTACGATCTTTTGATCTGTTGGCATAATGATCAAAGCATCAACCTTCGAATCAATAAAATTTTCCACATCATTTAACATCTTGGCGGGATCGCCATTCGCATCGGCATATTTAAATTTAAGATTAGATTGGGAGGTGACAAACTTATCCATGGAATCCTGTAAATAAGTGGGATATTTATCTGCAAGGCTATACATTGAAACGCCAACTACTATCGACTTGGCTAAAATAACTGGGGCAAAAAAGAGACTAATAACTAAAATGCATACCTTTTTTAACATTGTTCATCCCTCCATTAATAAATCTCTTTAGCTTTAACCGGAAGGGTTATCACCCTTCCGTTATTTAGATGAGAAAATCTATTTTTTATATCTCGCTTGATATTCCTCTTTTTTATCTGGTGTAACGAGTTCAAAAGGCACCCATTTCACAGCTGGAACTTTTTCACCTTTTGCAGCAAGATAGGCCATTTCAGCCCCCGCAGAACCTTGTCCAGCAGCTGATTGGAACACTGTTGCATCTAATCCTTTACCTAAATAATCTAAGGCATCAGGTGTTGCATCAAGGCCAACAATTATTAAATCTTCATCTTTAAGACCTAATTTTCTACCTGCTAATACCGCCCCAATCGCCATTTCATCATTATTACTAACAACAACATTTAAATTTTTATTTGCCGCAAGTAAGTTTTCTGCAATTTCTAAACCTTTAGCTCTATCCCATTTACCTTCTTGTTCAGTAAAAATTTTGATATTTTTATGCTGACCAAAAATTTCCTTATTGCCTTGCGTACGCTTAATTTGAGCATCTTGCCCTAAAGGCCCCATCAAGATTGCAGCTTCAGCAGGGTTACCTTTTAAGGTATCAACAATAAAGTTTGCTTGAATACGTCCACCTTCGATTTCATCCGATCCTACATAACTAGTAACGTACTGCATATCTTCATCTAATGGTTTACGATTGATAATAATGAGAGGGATACCGGCTCGTTTAGCTTTTTTGCCAATAACCTTAACAATATTTGGGTCTGTTGGAACAACAAGTAATGCATCAACTTTTTGATCGATAAATGTTTCTGCATCATTTAATAAACGAGCGGGGTCACCATTTGCATCTGCGAGTTTAATTTCCACATCATCATGTGCTTTATCAAACTCACGAATGGCATCTTGAAGATAGGTTTGCCATTTATCAGAAAAGGCAACCATTGGTGCACCAATCACAACATTTTTAGCGATAACAGCTTGAGACGTTAATAAAACTCCACCACAAAGTAATGCAAGCAATGTTTTTTTCATAATGCTACTCCCTTTATTAGTTAAACGAATAACAAAGATTGAAATACAGCTATAATCTCACAATATGCGAATATAAATTTCACCAGTGCGTAATTTGGAATAAATCATCCACATGTATCTATATCATTAAAAGAAGATTTTCTGCAACTGTCATTTTTTGAAAGTGTGAAGTAGATCTTACTTTTTAGTCGAAAATATTTACTATTCGCAAAATCTTCCGATTAATAATAAAAAAATAAGGGGCACTATAATTAAATGCCCCTCATCGAATTACGCTATTTCTTCTACATTAACCCAACGTTTTTGGTGATACGATAATGCTATTGCATCTAACACGCGAGACACCTTATATCCTTCTTCAAAATCAGGATATAAAACACCTTCAGGTGAAGCTAAACCATTTACTAAATCTCTAATCTCCACCGTTTTCTGATCGTTAAAACCAATGCCATGACCTGCGCTCACACAAAAATTCTTGTAATCAGGATGCAATGGTCCAGTAAGGATTGTTTTAAATCCTTGTCTTGCTGGATCTTCATCATGTAAATAAAGCTTTAATTCAGCCATTCTTTCTTGAGTATAAGAAATACTGCCTTTTGTTCCCGTAATCACATAGCTCAGTCCCATTTTTCGTCCACAAGCAATTCGAGACGTTTCAATCGTTCCCATGCATCCATTATCAAATCGAACCAAGGCTGTCGCCTGATCTTCATTCTCTACAGCTAAACGTTCTTGTAAATTATGAGGATTTGGGCGATTTTTAATTACCGTTTGCATATCTCCGATAACAGCACGAACATCCTGCCCTAATAAATACTGAGACATCTGCACAATATGAGCGGCTAAATCTCCCAATGCACCTAGTCCTGCTTTTTCTTTCACGCAATGCCAATCCAATGGTGTATTTTCATTAGCTAAGTAATCTTCATTATGAGTGCCATAAAAATGTACTACTTCTCCAATTTCACCATTAGCAATAATTTCTCTGGCTAATTGAGTCGTTGGATTCTTGATGTAATTAAACCCAACCAAGGTCTTAACATTTGCTTTCTTCGCCGCTTCATACATTAATTTGGCATCTTCTGCAGTGAGAGCTAGCGGTTTTTCAGAGTAAACATGTTTACCATTGGCAATGGCTGCTAATGCAATTTCTTTATGAAGAAAGTTTGGAGTGCAAATATCTACTACATCCACATTTGGATCTTGCACAATATCCCTCCAATCGCCCGTAAAACGATTAAAACCGAATTCTTTTGCCTTTTTCTCTGCTAATTCAGGTGTAATCTCGGCTAAATATTCCAGAACCAATTCAGCATCAAGTGGGAATACTGTTGGAGCCTGAGCATAAGCAATAGCATGGCAACGGCCGATATACCCAGTACCAACCAAACCAATACGAACCTGTTTCATACGATATCCTTACTATTTATTGCATAGAAAAAGAGGAGATAACGTCCTCAATGCGATTATCTCCTCTTCATGATTTAAAAATTATGTTAATTAAAGTGTCGGCATACTAAATGCAGCATTTTCAATTACATATTTATTTGGCCAACGTGTTGTTGTTGTTTTCATCTTCGTATAGAAACGAACACCATCTGGTCCATAAACATTTAAGGTGCTGTAAGATGAGTGTTTCCAACCACCGAAGCAATGGAATGACATTGGTACTGGAATTGGCACGTTAATACCCACCATACCAGCCTGAACGTGATATGCAAACTCACGAGCAGCACCACCATCAGAGGTAAAGATAGCTGTACCGTTTCCATAAGGATGTTCATTAATTAACTTCATTGCTTCTTCAAAGCTTTTTACTCTGACAATACCCAATACAGGTCCAAAGATCTCTTCTTTATAAATCACCATATCGGAAGTGACATTATCGAATAAGGAGCCACCGATAAAGAAGCCATTCTCATGACCAACTGGTTTTTTACCTCGACCATCAACAATAAGTGTTGCACCTTCTTCCACACCAGTTGTAATGTAATTTGTCACATTGTTGAGATGTTGCTGAGTAATTAATGGACCAAAATCCATCTCTTTTTCACCATCTTTTGGAATACCTGGACCATAACGCAGTGCTTCTACTTTTGGTTTTAAAGCTGCCACTAATTTATCTGCAGTTTCATCGTCAATCGTAACAGCCAATGCTAACGCCATACAACGTTCACCCGCAGCACCAAATGCCGCACCTAATAAAGCATTTGCGGTAGATTCAATATCTGCATCAGGCATAATTAATGCATGATTTTTCGCCGCACCAAAAGTTTGTACGCGTTTGCCAAATTCAGAACCAACTTTATATACATGTGCTGCAGCTGGTGTAGAACCCACAAAACTCACAGCATGAACACGCGGATCACGCAATAAAACTTCATTATCATGACGATCACCATGTACTACATTAAATACGCCATCTGGTAAACCTGCTTCTTTTAACAGTTCAGCCAAGCGAATAGATAAGGAAGGATCTGCTTTAGCTGGTTTTAAAATGAAAGTATTACCGCAAGCTAATGCAATTGGGAACATCCACATTGGAACCATTGCAGGGAAGTTAAACGGTGTAATACCAACAGTTACCCCTAGTGGTTGCAAAGATGAATGAATATCGATGCCGCGTCCTGCTTGCTCTGAAAATTCACCTTTTAATAAATGAGGAATACCGCATGAGAATTCAACCACTTCCAAACCACGAGTCAATTCACCACAAGCATCAGAGTAAACCTTACCATGCTCTTCTACGATTAAACGAGCTAATGAATCCCAATCTCTTTCCAACAATTCTTTAAACTTAAACATAATCCGGGCACGACGTAGCGGAGAGGTTGCTGACCAATCAGCAAAAGCTTTATGTGCTACTTCGATAGCTTCATTTACATCATCCGGAGTACTCATAATCACTTGGCGAATTTGCTCACCTGTTGCAGGATTATAAATTGGATGCGCTTTTGTCCCTCTGCTTGGCACTTGTTTACCATTAATAAAGTTATAAACAGTTTCCATTTTGAACTCCTTCATACAGTTTCAGAAATTAAGATGCGATAAATGAATAACAACTTGCATAAAAAACAATACTCATTCTTTAAATCTAGTATAGAGTAGGCAAATAAATTGAACTTTTCAATCCACTTATTAAAATATTGGATATTTTATTTCATTTATGTGATCTATGTCTGATTTTTTAGAAATCTAGCTAGATTAATTCACTGAACGGAGTATTATCTTAAGAAGTTATTCGGCTATTTTAGGAGCATGAAATGAGTTATTTACTATCCAAATCACGAAAAGATCATCCTGAAAAGAATGGTGAAGTACAAAAAATCACCCCAAAAACAGCGAATTGGGAGTACGTTGGTTTTGAAATGTACCATCTACAAGAAGAGCAAGAACTAACTTTTGATACTGAAAATACTGAAACCTGTTTTGTTCTCGTTGCTGGTAAGGCTACTATTGTTACATCCCAAGCTACTTTCGAGCATATTGGTAATCGCGCCTCTCCATTTGAGCGGATTCCACCTTATTCAGTCTATGTTCCACACCAACAAAAAGTACAAATCAAAGCTGAAAGTTATTTAGAATTGGCTGTTTGTAGAGCACCAAGTCAGGGGAATTTACCAATTCGCTTAATTAAACCAGAGGATGTTGGTGTAGAAAAACGCGGATATGGAAATAATAAACGCTTAGTACATAATATTCTCCCTGAAACTGAAACCGCAGATGCCTTATTGGTTGTTGAAGTATTTACAGATGAAGGTAATACGAGTTCTTTCCCTAGCCATAAACACGACGATAAAAACTCTCCGACTGAAACCTATTTGGAAGAAACCTACTATCATCGTTTCTCACCATCACAGGGTTTTGCATTACAACGAGTTTATACTGATGATCGTTCACTAGATGAATGTATGGCAGTGTATGATGGGGATGTTGTTCAAGTACCAAAAGGATACCATCCAGTCGCAACTATTGCAGGTTATGACAATTATTATTTAAATGTTATGGCTGGTCCTGTAAGAAAATGGCGGTTTACTTGGGAACAAGATCATTCTTGGATTAATAGTGAAAAATATGCAGATAAATTTAAATAATTTGAGATATTATCTTTGACTAAGAAAAAATATTTTTCTAAATCTATATAAACAAAAAACCCGACATAACGTCGGGTTTTCTTTTATCAAAAACTTTGATAATTATTCTGCAACAACGATAACATCTAATGTTGCAAATACTTCGCCGTGAAGTTGGAAACGAACATCGTGATCACCAAGAGTACGGATTGGACCGTTTGGTAAACGAACTTCGCTTTTCGCAATTTCAACGCCTGCTGCAGTTACTGCTTCTGCTACATCACGAGTAGTGATTGCGCCGAATAAACGACCTTCATCACCTGCTTTAGATGCGATAGTTACAGAACCTAATGCAGTCACTTGTGCTGCGCGAGCTTGAGCTGCTGCTAAACTTGCTGCTGCCGCTGCTTCTAACTCTGCACGACGTGCTTCAAAGTGTTCAATGTTAGCTTTAGTTGCCATAACTGCTTTACCTTGTGGGATTAAGAAGTTACGAGCGAAACCAGATTTAACATTAACTTGATCACCTACATTACCTAGGTGAGCGATTTTATCTAAAAGAATTACTTGCATTTCCTAACTCCTTCTTAATTGTGATGAGAATCAGAGTAAGGTAATAACGCTAAATAACGAGCGCGTTTGATTGCGCGTGCTAATTGGCGTTGGTACTTCGCACGAGTACCGGTAATGCGGCTTGGTACAATTTTGCCGCTTTCAGAAATGTAGTTCTTTAATGTAGCGATATCTTTGTAATCGATTTCAACAACATTTTCCGCTGTGAAACGGCAGAACTTACGACGACGGAAATAACGTGCCATTTGGCTGTCTCCTAATCTATAAATTCGATTTGCTCGGCATGCAATACTAACTGTGTTAAACCATTTGAGGTTTTATGTGAAGTAATAAACCCCACCACAAGAAGTTTACTGCCGACCGTAATGCTTTGAGTTTTTTCTATTAACTGATTGCCACTGACTTGAACTGGCATCTTTAACCACGCTTGGCGTGATAAACCGCTTTCGACTTGTTCGGAACGATGTTCCAGCCAAAATTGGCAATGCGCAATCCCGTTAGGGCTTTTGCTTCGCTTGGGTAATTGACACACAGTGCCGATTAACGAGAAGCGATTATCAAGTTTTGAATTACTCTTCAGCATCCTCAAAATCGTTGTTTTCAACTTCAGCTAAAGGTTTACGTTCTTCTTTAGCCGCTTTCATTGGGGACGCTTCGGTTACGGCGTGCTTAGTATGGATAACAAGACTGCGTAATACAGCATCGTTATAACGGAAAGTCGTTTCTAGCTCGTCGATGACTTGTTGAGGCGCTTCTACATTCATAAGCACATAGTGTGCTTTGTGTAATTTGTTAATTGGGTACGCTAATTGGCGACGACCCCAATCTTCTAGGCGATGAACTCGACCACCAGCTTCTTTAACAGAACCTGTGTAACGTTCGATCATACCTGGTACTTGCTCGCTTTGGTCCGGATGAACCATAAACACGATTTCGTAGTGACGCATTACTGCTCCTTACGGGTTAATCAGCCTTTGACGTAGATTAGCCACCAATCTGCAAAGGCAAGGAACGAAAAAATGAACGTGGCTAAGGGCGCTGATTATACAGATTTTTTTCTAGACTTCAAATAATTTGTATGCTTTTCAAACAAAAAAAGCCGATATCAACATATCGGCTTTTCTTTTATTTCTAAATTAACGGCTACGGAAAATGATACGACCTTTGCTTAAGTCATAAGGGGTCATTTCTACTGTTACTTTATCGCCCGTTAAGATACGAATATAGTTTTTACGCATTTTGCCAGAAATATGGGCAGTCACTACGTGACCATTTTCTAACTCAACGCGGAACATGGTATTTGGTAAGGTTTCCAAAATTGTGCCTTGCATTTCAATGCAATCTTCTTTTGCCATTTTATCCTCTAAAATTATGATTTTTTTTGACCGCACTTTTTGCGGGTTATAAATGAAAAACGGGCGGATTATAGCCGTTTTTGGCGTTAGACGAAAGATTAAAATAAAATTGAACAGAAAAAAATCACTTTTTTTACTAATTTGTACGTTGTATCAAGACTTAGGAATGATTTACAAAAGAAATACAGGCTCTATAATAACCGCACTTTTCTTATTAAATAGTACTTATGAATTCAAAAAAACACTTAGGCCATACGGCGCGTAAACGCTTTGGTCAAAACTTTTTACATGATACTTCTGTGATTCAAGGTATCGTGGCGGCGATTTACCCACAACCCAATCAATTCTTAGTGGAAATTGGTCCGGGACTTGGCGCATTAACAGAGCCGGTTGGTGAGCTTGTTGATCATCTGACTGTGGTAGAGCTTGACCGAGACCTTGCAGAACGTTTACGTCATCATCCATTTTTACATCAAAAGCTCACCGTTATTGAAACGGATGCAATGCAATTTGATTTTGGTGAGCTTTATACAAAAGAAAATTTAGCAGAAAAAGGGCAAAAATTACGTGTATTTGGTAACTTGCCTTACAACATTTCTACCCCATTGATGTTCCACTTGTTTAAGTATCATGATGTGATTCAAGATATGCACTTCATGCTACAAAAAGAAGTGGTCAAACGCTTATGCGCAGGGCCAAATAGCAAAGCTTACGGTCGTTTAACCATTATGGCGCAATATTTCTGCCAAGTGATGCCTGTGCTTGAAGTACCACCTTCTGCATTTAAACCTGCACCAAAAGTGGATTCAGCCGTTGTGCGTTTAATTCCGCATAAAGAATTGCCACACCCAGTGAAAGATTTATATTGGTTGAACCGTGTTTGCTCCCAAGCGTTTAATCAACGTCGAAAAACATTACGCAATGCACTTTCAACACTATTTTCACCTGAAAATCTGACCGCACTTGGTATTGATTTAAATGCACGTGCAGAAAATTTGGCTATCGCAGATTATGCACGTTTAGCAAACTGGTTAGCGGATAATCCTCCAGCTGATATTAATAAAGATGAAATCTTAGATTCAGAAGAGTAAAAAGAGCGGTCAAAAATGGCAACCTATTTCGTTGGTGATTTACAAGGCTGTTATGATGAATTACAGCTTTTATTAGAACGTGTGAGCTTCAATCCTACGCAAGATAAACTTTATCTTGTGGGTGATCTTGTAGCACGTGGGGATAAATCACTTGAATGTCTTCGTTTTGTTAAATCCCTTGGCAATGCAGCACAAACTGTACTAGGGAATCACGATTTACATTTAATTGCGACCGCACTGGGTATTAAAAAGGTAAAACTGCGTGATCGTGTCGATGCCATTTTTAATGCCCCCGATTTTGATGAACTGATTCATTGGTTACGCCATCAGCCCTTACTTGTGCATAATGAGAAGTTAAACTTCCTGATGGCGCATGCTGGTATTTCGCCTGATTGGGATTTGGAAACTGCGAAATCTTGTGCGGCTGAAGTTGAACAGATTTTACAGCACGGCGATTTTCATTATCTTATTGAAAATATGTATTCAGAACAGCCTGATCGCTGGTCACCTGATTTACAGGGCTTAGCGCGTCATCGTTACATTATTAATGCTTTTACTCGTATGCGTTTTTGCTATTTGGATCATCGCTTTGATTTTGCTTGTAAATCTCCTTTAAAAGATGCGCCAACTGAGCTCACGCCTTGGTTTAATTTAGATAATCCACTTTATAAACAAATTCCCATTGTCTTTGGGCATTGGGCAAGTTTAGTCGATGAGCCAACTCCACCAGGTATTTACGCCCTGGATACTGGTTGTGTATGGAATAATCGAATGACTATGTTGCGTTGGGAAGACAAACAGTTCTTCACTCAAAGTGCTGTCAAAAATTACAGTGATTTTTAAGGAAACACTATGCTCTCGCTTACTACTGAATCTTGTGAACTGTTCAATATTCCTTTCTATCAATTTGCCCAAATGAAAAAATTCTGTCCAGAAGATATTCCGGCAATTAAAGCGGATTACAAATTATATTGGGATAATTGGAAAGCGATTATTCAAGAAGTCGCAAAGCAACTTGGCACACCTTTTGCGAAACCGCATATTGAAAGTTGGACCAATGGCTGGCAAGTACGGGCGCATTTCTTCGCTTATTTTAAATACGAGTTTAACCAAAATTCTGCAGCAATCTTTTCTGTGCTATTAAATCGTCGCCGACTAAGAGTGTGTTTAGATTGGCATTGCTATCGTGCGGATCGCTCACAAATTAATGTGCAACAATATAATCAGTGGCTTGATCAATTTGATTTCAAACAATTTGCTGATTTTGATATTTGGCGAGAGGGCGAAAGTGAATATGATGATTTTCGCCAAGTAAAACAAATGACTAAAAACGATCTTATTTTACGCTCAGAAGAAGATTTTTGGTGCATAGGCAAAAGCATTGAAAAATCAGAGCTCGGTCAAATAAATCCTGTATCTTTTATTACTCAAACAATTCAAGCATTACAACCAATCTACGAATATTGCCATCAATAAAAGTGCGGTTATTTTCATGAAAGTTTTTCGCCCTGTTTAGTTGTTATGTTATCATTACATTAATTTAACATTTTTAACAATTTAAACTTTTAGGAGAGCTTTATGAAAAACGTCGTGATCGTTGGCGGTGGCGCCGGCGGCATAGAGTTAGCGACATTTTTAGGCGACAAATTAGGTCGTAAAAAACAGGCTAAAGTGACGCTTGTGGATCGCAATGCGACCCACTTGTGGAAACCCTTATTGCATGAAATTGCCACAGGTGTGATGGATGATGGCACGGATTCTCTTAGCTATCGTGCACACGGGAAAAACCACCATTTTAGCTTTGAACAAGGTTCAATCACACGTATTAATCGTGAGCAAAAATATGTTGAACTTGCCCCCGTTTATGGGCAAGAAGGCGATATGCTCGTGGTTGCACGTCGTATTCCTTATGATTATTTAGTGATTGCAATTGGCAGTAAATCGAATGATTTCAATACAAAAGGCGTGGCTGATAACTGTATTTTCTTAGACAGCTCTGATCAAGCACTTCGCTTCCAACAAAGAATGTTGGAATTATTCCTTAAATTTTCAGAAAACCGTGCATTAGACGATATTGGTGAAGAAGAATTTAAACAGAAATTAGTCGATGAGAGCAAAGTCAATATTGCGATTGTTGGCGGTGGTGCTACTGGTGTGGAATTAACTGCTGAGCTTTATCATGCGACTGAAGACTTATCTTCTTACGGTTACGGTAAAATTGATAATTCTTGCTTGCAAGTCACCTTAGTTGAAGCGGGGCCTCGATTATTGCCTGCTCTACCTGAAAATTTATCTGCTGCGGTATTAGATGAATTACAAGAAATGGGTGCAAACGTGAAATTAAATACGATGATCACGGAAGCCCAACCAAATACACTTATCACCAAAGATGGCGAAGAAATCAAAGCTGATCTTATTGTGTGGGCTGCGGGTGTTCGCACCTCAACGGTGACACAGCAATTCGATGGATTAGAGCTTAACCGTATCAATCAATTAGTGGTAAAAGATACCCTACAAACCACGGTTGATGACAGTATTTTCGCTATTGGTGATTGTGCGGCATTAATGCAACCAAACGGTAAGTTAGTCCCGCCAAGAGCGCAAGCGGCACATCAAATGGCAAAAGCCTGTGCAAAAAATATCTTTTCACTTTTTGAGCAAAAACCATTAAAAGCATTTAAATACAACGATAAAGGAACCTTGGTTTCTCTTTCAAGCTTTACCGCATTGGGTAGCATTTCAAATAAATTTGGGAAAAACCCACTGACTGTTCAAGGTAAATTTGCACAGTTTGCATATGTGTCTTTATATCGTATGCATCAACATGCTTTGCATGGATGTATTAAGATTGGCTTGATTATTTTAGTGGATAAACTTAACCACTATTTAAAACCAAGATTGAAATTACATTAAGACAAAAAGTGCGGTCAAATTTAACCGCACTTTTTTCATTCCTTAAACTAATTGATTGTTATGCTCATAAGCATAAAGAGTATTAAACATCAGCATGGCAACTGTCATTGGCCCTACTCCACCCGGTACTGGCGTAATATAAGCCGCTTTTTGTATCGCCACATCATATTCCACATCGCCCACTAATTTGCCATTGATACGGTTAATCCCCACATCAATGACTGTTGCCCCTTCTTTAATCCAATCGCCCGGAATAAAACGAGGTTTACCCACCGCCACCACTAAAACATCAGCCTGACGAATATGATGCTCTAAATCTTTCGTGAAACGGTGTGTCACTGTGACAGTAGCGCCTGCCAATAATAATTCAAGCGACATTGGACGCCCTACAATATTTGATGCACCAACGATCACGGCATGTTTACCGTGTAAATCAATACCTGTAGTTTCTAATAATTTCATCACGCCATAAGGGGTGCAAGCACGTAAAGTTGGGATACGTTGGCATAAACGTCCCACATTATAAGGGTGGAAACCATCCACATCTTTTTCAGGGCTAATACGCTCAATCACTGATGTGCTATTAATTTGTTCAGGCAATGGAAGCTGGACTAGAATGCCATCAATGCTCTCATCGGCATTTAATTGGTCAATCAGTTGTAGTAGTTCCGCCTCTGTCGTGGTTTCAGGTAAATCATAGGATTTCGAGACCATTCCAATCTCTTCGCAACTTTTACGTTTACTGCCCACATAGACTCGAGAAGCGGGATCTGCGCCCACTAAAATTACTGCAAGTCCTGGCGCACGTTTACCTTGAGCACAATAATGTTCAATTTTACTGGCAACATCAGATTTGATTTTTTTTGATAGTTCAGTACCTGAAATAATTTGGGCGGTCATGCATTTTTCCTCAAGGTGGCATTAAGTAAACGTTTGCTATTTTAACTGACTACGCCTTATTTTACAAAGACAACAAAAGAGCGGTTAAAAAAACTGGAATAATTTTGAGCAGTTGAAAGAGGAATCTAAAAAATTAATTGACTGAAAAGAAAAGCTCACTATAATTGTGCTCAATCGTCGGCGAGTAGCGCAGCTTGGTAGCGCAACTGGTTTGGGACCAGTGGGTCGTAGGTTCAAATCCTATCTCGCCGACCACTTCTTTTATATTTCCCTCGAAATTCCATACAAAAGATGTAACCCTTGAAATGCGCCCTTAGCTCAGCTGGATAGAGCAACGCCCTTCTAAGGCGTGGGTCAAAGGTTCGAATCCTTTAGGGCGTGCCATAACTCATCTCAAGCTACCATTATTTTTCTAATTTGCTTTTTAACGAAAATAATCAATTCAACACATATTTGGTACAAACAAATAGCGTAAATTCTAGATCTCAAAATAAATTAGTTTAAAAGATGATTTTAAATTCAGAAAAGAAAATATTTGAATGGCGGTGAGAGGGGGATTCGAACCCCCGATGCACTTTCGCACATACACGCTTTCCAGGCGTGCTCCTTCAACCACTCGGACATCTCACCATTTTGAAGTGCGTGAAATATAAAGATTTATCCAAGATTAGTCAAGTTTTTTGAGCTAGAACATAAAAAATCCTATTCCTTTTAGCTAAAATATAAACTCATTCCTTTTTATTGTCGTATTTTTATGCAAATCAAATCACTCTTTTCTAAAAATGTGTTTCTGGCTGTAAAACCATTTAGCGCATTGAAAGAATCTTTCCGTGAAGGTTACGGAAAACAAAAATTGATTAAAGATATTATTGCGGGGCTTACAGTAGGAGTCATTGCGATTCCCCTCTCCATGGCCTTAGCGATCGCCAGCGGTGTTCCACCACAACATGGTCTTTATACGGCTATCGTAGCGGGTATTGTGATTGCATTAACTGGTGGATCGCGTTTCAATATTTCTGGACCAACCGCGGCATTTGTCGTGATTTTATATCCCGTCACCCAACAATTTGGACTCAGTGGTTTGCTCATGGCAACGCTACTTTCGGGGATTATTTTAGTCATCATGGCCTTGTCTCGATTAGGACGACTAATTGAGTACATTCCTCTCCCCGTTACACTGGGCTTTACCTGCGGAATTGGTATTACCATCGGTACATTACAAATCAAAGATTTCTTAGGTTTAGATATTGCCCAAATACCATCTCACTATATTGAAAAAGTACAGGCTATTTTGACCGCACTTCCGACGATTAGCTGGGCTGATACCGCTGTTGGTGTCGTCACCTTATTTGTGCTCACCCAATGGCATAAACTTCGTTTACCTGTGCCTGGTCATTTACCTGCTGTGATTATTGGTACACTGATGGCATTAGCTTTAGGACAATTTGGTTTCTCGGTTGAAACCATTGGTACAGCGTTCCACTACACCTTAGCGGATGGCACAACGGGACATGGTATCCCTAATGTCTTGCCCGAGTTTGCCTTACCTTGGAATATTCCAAACGCACAGGGGGAAATCATTAATTGGAATTTTGATAAAATACAAGATCTCTTACCTGCAGCCTTTTCAATGGCAGTATTAGGTGCGATTGAGTCACTACTTTGTGCGGTCATTTTAGATAACATGACTGATACTAAACATCGATCCAATAATGAACTGCTTGCTCAGGGTTTAGGGAATATTGTTTCGCCATTCTTAGGCGGGATTACCGCAACTGCAGCCATTGCGCGCTCAGCAGCTAATGTGAAATCGGGTGCGGTATCACCAATATCTAGTGTTGTTCATGCACTCTTGGTCTTATTCTCACTGTTATTCTTTGCGAATGCCCTGTCTTACTTGCCACTTTCTTCCATGGCCGCATTGTTGTTAATGGTGGCTTGGCATATGGCGAACGTGCCTGAAATTATTCGTTTGGCGCGTCGTTCCACACAAAATGAAATTGCGGTGTTGTTCACTTGCCTAATTCTCACTGTATTATTCGATATGGTGATTGCCATCTCAGTTGGCGTATTATTGGCGAGCCTCTTATTTATTCGCACCATTGCAGAAATGACAAAAGCTATTGAGCAACCTGCACCAGAAGATCTGAATGATGTGTTAGCTTATCGTATCAGTGGTCCATTGTTCTTTGCCGCGGCAGATAAACTCTTTGCGGATTTGCACGATAAAACCGTACATACGGATCACGAGATCAAACATATTGTATTGCAATGCGATGCCGTGACCGTGCTCGATACGGGGGGCATTCATGCACTCACTCACTTTGTACAACATATGTTGCCACATCAACAAATCTACTTGTGTAATATGCAGTTCCAACCACTCAGAATGTTAGTGAAATCAAACTCTGTTCCTGAATTGCAAAAAATCAACTACGGCTCCGATTTACAAGATGTCTTTAATAAAATTCGTGAGTTTGAACAAGCAAATCCATAAAACAGTGAAAAGCGTGCTAAAATAGGCACGCTTTTTTATCAATAAAAATAAAGGAATTCAGAATGCGTCCAAATAATCGTGAAAATCATCAATCTCGTCCAATTAAAATCACCCGTAATTACACGAAACATGCTGAAGGCTCAGTATTAGTGGAATTTGGTGATACCAAAGTTTTATGTACGGCGAGTGTTGATGAAAGCGTACCGCGTTTCTTAAAAGGACAAAATCAAGGTTGGGTGACAGCAGAATATGGCATGTTGCCACGCTCTACACACAGCCGTATGCAACGTGAGGCCGCAAAAGGCAAACAAGGTGGACGTACCATGGAAATTCAACGCTTAATCGCTCGCTCATTACGTGCCATGGTTGACTTAGAAGCTCTTGGCGAACGTTCTATTACCTTAGACTGCGATGTGATTCAAGCGGATGGTGGTACAAGAACTGCTTC
This sequence comes from Haemophilus parainfluenzae, assembly GCF_014931275.1. Taxonomy (NCBI): domain Bacteria; kingdom Pseudomonadati; phylum Pseudomonadota; class Gammaproteobacteria; order Pasteurellales; family Pasteurellaceae; genus Parahaemophilus; species Parahaemophilus parainfluenzae. Next base: position 883,867 of record NZ_CP063110.1, on the reverse strand, counting down.
TATCACTGGTGCAGCAGTGGCTTTATGTGATGCTATCAACGGTTTAATCGCTAACGGCACATTAAAAACCAATCCAATCAAAGGTCTGGTTGCTGCAATTTCGGTTGGAATTGTTGAAGGTGAAGCCGTGTGTGATTTGGAATATGTGGAAGATTCAGCCGCCGAGACAGACATGAACGTTGTTATGATGGAAGATGGCCGCATGATTGAAGTACAAGGTACTGCAGAAGGTGAACCATTCAGCCACGAAGAATTACTCACCTTATTGGGCTTAGCAAAACAAGGCTGCGAACAAATCTTCGCTGCACAACGTGAAGCATTAGGTTTATAGGAACAAAAAATGGAAAGCTACAAAATCGAATTTATTAAATTCGCGCTGAGCCGCCAAGTGCTCAAATTTGGTGAATTTACCCTAAAATCAGGTCGAAAAAGTCCTTATTTTTTCAATGCCGGATTGTTTAGTACTGGCGCAGATCTTGCTCGCTTAGGTGAATACTACGCGAAAGCAATTCAATCAAGTGCGGTCGATTTTGATGTCATTTTTGGACCTGCCTATAAAGGTATTCCGATTGCGACGAGCGTTTCCATAGCACTATTCAATCAATTTAATCGTGATACACCGGTTTGCTTTAATCGCAAAGAAGCGAAAGATCACGGTGAAGGTGGTAATTTGATCGGTAGCCCATTAACCGGCAATGCATTGTTAGTCGATGATGTCATCACTGCTGGCACGGCTATTCGTGAATCTATGGCACTTCTTGAAGCCAATAACGCCAAATTAGCGGCTGTCTTTATTGCATTAAATCGTCAGGAAAAAGGCAAAGGGGAACTTTCTGCCATCCAAGAAGTAGAACGAGACTATCAATGCCAAGTGCTTTCCATTATTGATTTCGATGATTTAATGCAATTCATTGAAAACGAAGCCGATTATCAGCAATATTTGCCAGCGATGCGTGCTTATCGTGAAAGTTATGGTGTGTAATTCATCACTTGAAAAATAAGAATAAAGCCATATTAATGTAAGGGCAGACATTTGCGTCTGCCCATTATTGTCAAAAGACCTTTTTGACCGCACTTTAGGGGAAGAGAATGTATTTTTTTGGAAAGATTATCGGGGTTATTTTAGGCTTTAAATGGGGTGGCTTTTTCGGTGCCATCGCTGGACTCATTTTAGGCTCAATCGCAGATAAAAAACTTTATGAGATGGGTTCTGTTAACTCCAGCTTTTTTAAGAAAAAAACAACCCGACAAGCGCTTTTCATGCAAACGACTTTTGCAGTACTGGGCCATTTAAGTAAATCCAAAGGTCGAGTGACGGAAGAAGATATTCAACTGGCCAATCAGTTGATGAACCAGATGCAATTAGATGAGAGTCATCGCAAACTTGCTCAAGAGGCATTTAGTCGAGGTAAAGCAGCAGATTTTCCACTACGTCAGGTGATTCGCGAATTTCGCATTGGATGTGGACAACGAGCTGATTTACTGAGAATGTTCTTGCACGTACAAGTGCAAGCCGCATTTGCTGATTCTCAATTACATGAGTCGGAAAAAGAAGTGCTTTATGTGGTAGCCGAAGAACTTGGTCTTTCCCGTATGCAGTTTGAGCAAATGCTGGCAATGGAAATTGCGGCTCGTCAATTTACTCAAGGTGGATTCTATCGCCAATACCAACAAGGCGGTTATCAACAGCAAGGTGGCTACCAATACCAACAACAAGGTAGTTACCAACAATCTTCTGGCCCAACATTAAGTGATGCTTATAAAGTATTGGGCGTGAGTGAAAGTGATGACCGTAATGCCGTAAAACGTGCATATCGTCGTTTAATGAATGAACATCATCCGGATAAATTAGTGGCTAAAGGCCTACCGCCAGAAATGATGGAAATGGCCAAAGAAAAAGCGCAACAAATCCAAGCTGCTTACGATTTAATTTGCAAAGTGAAAGGCTGGAAATAGTGCGTGTTATCCTAGCCCCCATGCAAGGGGTGCTCGATCCTTTCGTTCGCCAGCTTTTAACCGAAGTGAATGAATACGATCTCTGCATCACCGAATTTGTCCGCGTGGTGGATCAACTCTTACCTGAAAAGGTCTTTTATCGTCTTTGCCCTGAACTTAAAAATCAGGGCTTTACCCCTTCTGGAACACCTGTTCGCGTCCAACTTTTAGGTCAACATCCGAATTGTCTTGCTGAAAATGCCCATCGTGCTATTGAGCTAGGCTCACATGGTATTGATTTAAATTGTGGCTGCCCTTCCAAAACTGTGAATGGTAGTAACGGCGGTGCCGCACTCCTAAAGCAACCTGAATTAATTTATCGTGCTACACAAGCTCTACGACAAACTGTACCAAGCCATTTGCCTGTCAGTGTGAAAGTGCGATTAGGTTGGGATTGTACTTCACAAGCTTTTGAAATTGCCGACGCAGTACAACAAGGTGGCGCCACTGAAATCACCATTCACGGCAGAACCAAAGCCGATGGGTATCGTGCCGATCGCATCAATTGGGAGAAAATCGGTGAAGTGAGATCTCGCTTAACAATCCCAGTAATTGCTAATGGTGAAATTTGGCGTTGGGAAGATGGTCAAGCATGTTTGAAAGCGACAGGTTGCGAAGATCTAATGATCGGGCGTGGTGCATTAAATATCCCAAACTTAAGCCTTGTACTTAAACAAAATTGCGAAAAAATGCCTTGGGCGGATATTCAAAAAATCTTACAAAAATATGCAGAAATGGAAAACTTCCATGATTCTGGTTTTTATCATGTTGCCCGCATCAAACAATGGCTACGCTATCTCAATAAAGAATATCCTGAAGCGGACATCGTTTTTGAGCGAATTAAAACTAGCAAAACTGCAGAAGATCTGAGAGAACGACTCTGTCAGTGCTAAAAAAGTGCGCTCAGAATAGACGGCTTTTTTAGCATTATCCCCTCTCGTACGATGAGTTAAACACTCAAATAAAACTTGACCAAAATCAAAAAGTTATCATACAGAACCAGTAGAATCGATGAGGCATATACCACAAAAAAGGAGAGGTGCCTTATGAAGACTCGTCTATTGCTTTCTAGCTTACTTATCGCATTAAGTGCAACATCATTTGCCCAAACGCATAAAGCGCATTGGTCTTATAATGGGAAAGAAAGCCCTGAACATTGGGGTGATTTGCTCACCGAATATCAAACCTGTAAGCTAGGGAAAGTTCAATCGCCAGTTAATCTTGAAGCAGATAATGGCATGAAAGTGGCAAATAAACCACTTAAGATGAATTACTTCCCTGCGGAGTATCAAGTAGAAAACAATGGACATACCGTGCAAGTCAGTGTTGCACAAGAAAATGCACCATTTATTATGCTCAACAATAAACCATTTTATTTAAAACAATTTCACTTTCACACACCAAGTGAACATACCTTTAAACGCCAACATTATCCTTTAGAAATTCATTTTGTCCATCAAAGTGAAGATAAAGCGTTAGCGGTTGTTGCCGTAATGGTGAATGAAGGTGACGCTAATCCAGCATTAGCGCCAGTCGTTGAGAAAAAACTCACCGTTGGACAAAAAGAAAAATTGGCTCAACCACTTGATATTCAAGCACTAATGCCAAAAGAGATGGCACGCTTCCGCTTAAATGGATCGCTCACTACTCCACCTTGTAGTGAAAACGTGGCTTGGACCATTTTTAAAGCCCCAATTCAAGCAAGCAAAGCACAAATTGCCGCGATAGAAGAGATGGAAGGGAAAAACAACCGCCCAACGCAACCATTAAATCAGCGTGATGTGGAAGTTGAACAATAAATAAAAAATGCGTGGATAGTTTCCACGCATTTTTTATTCGATTAGAAGAGATTAAAGGTGAATGTTGCCATCATAGATATGAGTCGCATCACCCGTCATATAAAGCGGCGAACCTACGCCTTCCCACTCAATAAGCAAGCTACCACCAGGTAGATCAACCTGCACTTTGTTATCAAGTAAACCTTGCATAATTCCAACAGCCGCTGCAGCACAAGCACCACTGCCACACGCTTGCGTTTCACCTGCACCACGTTCATATACACGCAATTTAATGTGGTTACGATTGACGACTTGCATAAATCCAGCGTTTACCCTTTCCGGAAAACGTTCGTGATTTTCTAATAATGGACCTAACTCTGCTACATTGGCCGTTTCAATATTGTCCACTTGAACAACGCAATGTGGATTGCCCATTGATACTGCACCACAAAGCACCGTTTGAACATCGGTACGTAAAATATAGTTTTTTTCAAATTTGTTGGCAGTAAAAGGAATTTTATTGGGTTCCCAAATCGGCTCGCCCATATTGACGCGAATTTGCCCATCTTCTTTTACCGTTAAAACCATTTTTCCTTTTTGCGTGCTTACTGCAATATCCTTTTTATTAGTCAGCCCTTTTAAGGTGACAAAACGCGCAAAACATCTTGCCCCATTTCCACATTGCGACACTTCACTACCATCTGCATTGAAAATACGATAATGGAAATCTAAATCTGGATCATAAGGTGGCTCAACAATTAAAAGCTGATCAAAACCAATACCACGATGACGATCGGCTAAGCGTTTAATGGTTTCAGGGGTAAAATAGGCATTTTGCGTCACAGCATCAACAACGACAAAGTCATTGCCAAGGCCATGCATTTTGGAAAACTGCATGTTTCCTTCCTTGATTTGAAAATTTTTTGGCATTATAGAGAGCAATAAGCCGAATGGCAAATAGCCAGAATAGACAAAGTGCGGTCAAAAAACACTTTATTTTCTCACCGCACTTTTATCATTACATCCAAGCGTTATTACGGATAATCCCTACTGCAATCCCTTCAATTTCAAAATGAGGCTGTTCTTCAAGATTAACGACAATCGGCTGAAACTCTTCATTTTCTGCATGCAGATAAATAACTGAACCTTTGCGTTCTAAGCGTTTTACTGTCACTTCATCTTCAATTCGTGCAACAACAATCTGTCCATTTCGCACATCTTTTGTGCTATGTACGGCAAGAAGGTCACCATCTAAAATGCCGATATCTTTCATGGATTGGCCATATACTTTTAATAAAAAGTCAGCTTGTGGTTTAAACATATTAGCATCAACACGATAGGTACCTTCAATGTGTTGCTCCGCTAAAATAGGTTCCCCTGCTGCCACGCGACCAATGAGCGGTAAGCCTTCTTCTTCCTCATCATTTGCACTGTCATCAATAATGCGAATACCGCGAGAAGCCCCCGCAACAATTTCAATTGCACCTTTACGAGCAAGTGCTTTTAAGTGTTCTTCCGCCGCATTAGGGGATTTAAAGCCTAATTCACGAGAAATTTCTGCACGAGTTGGCGGCATACCCGTGGTTTCTAAATGGCGTTTTAAGAGTTCCAGCACTTCTTGTTGTCTGGCAGTTAATGGTCTCATATACACTCCTGTTACTTTATACAGAATAACTGTTAGTATATACAGAAAGATGGCGATTGCAACAACTATTTTTTAGCGATAAAAGTGCGGTCAATTTTTTTCATATTTTTGACTGCTCATCATAAATCGCAAATGTAAATTTTTAGAATTTGACTGGTCGAATGTGTTAAAATGCCCGACAATACCTAGAAATGTCTAACAAAAAGAGAATATTAATTATGTCTGGCATCGTAAGTACTTATCGTAAATTATTAGAATTACCGCTTTCGGTTTTAGTAAAAAATAATCCTATTCCCGCTCAACCCATCGAAGAGCTTCAACTCAATATCAATCAACCTATTCTTTATGTTTTACCTTATACCTCTCAAACTGACTTCGTGATTTTCCGTCGTAACTGTTTGAGTGTAGGTTTGCCTGATCCAGCTGAAAAGAATGTGATTGATGGCGTAGCATTACCACGTTATGTCTATTTAGACGAAGGTCGCCGCTTTTTTAAATCAAAAGGCGCAAAAGATGAAACCGCCAAAGTCTTCAATAAATACTTAGAACTGCACCGTGATGCAGCTGATTTAGATGTACAACTGATCCCAGTTTCGGTGCTTTGGGGACGTTCACCAGGTAAAGAAGATAAAGCAAGCTTACCCAATCTTCGCTTATTAAACGGTATTCAAAAAACCTTTGCGGCAATTTGGTTTGGACGTGATACTTTTGTGCGTTTTTCTCAAGCGCTTTCTTTGCGTTACATGGTAAATGAGCACGGTTCAGATGAAAAAATTGCGCAAAAACTGGCTCGCGTGGCTAAAATGCACTTTGCTAAACAACGTATTTCCGCGACAGGGCCTCGTTTGCCAAACCGCGAAGCGATGTTTAATAAGCTATTAAATTCCCAAGCAATTCAAAATGCGATTGAAGATGAGGCAAAATCAAAAAATATCAGCCGTGAGAAAGCCTATGCTGAAGCCGAAAAAATTCTTCATGAAATCGCGGCTAATGTAAGTCATTCAAGCCTTCGAGCAGCGGATCGTTTCTTACGTTGGTTATGGAACAAACTGTATTCAGGGATTGATGTACAAAATGCGGACCGCGTGCGTAAATTAGCATTAGAAGGGCATGAGATTGTTTATGTGCCTTGTCACCGTAGTCACATTGACTATTTATTACTTTCTTATGTGCTCTATCACCAAGGTCTTGTACCTCCACACATTGCAGCAGGGATTAACTTAAACTTCTGGCCAGCAGGTCCTTTATTTCGTAGTTGGGGAGCATTTTTTATTCGCCGTACGTTTAAAGGCAACCGCCTTTATTCTGCGATTTTCCGTGAATATTTAGGGGAATTATTCCACCGCGGTTATTCCGTCGAATACTTCATTGAAGGTGGTCGTTCTCGTACAGGTCGCTTGCTTGCACCGAAAACTGGTATGATGTCGATGACACTACAAGCGCTTCAACATAACCAAACACGTCCAATTTCTGTAGTGCCCGTGTATATCGGTTATGAGCACGTATTAGAAGTAGATACTTACGCGAAAGAATTACGTGGTGCAGCGAAAGAAAAAGAAAATGCGGGCTTAGTTTTACGTGTGATTAAAAAATTACGTAATTTAGGTCAAGGCTTTGTGAATTTCGGTGAGCCAATTACACTTTCCAATTATCTCAATCACCATTATCCAGAATGGAAAGAACAACATCATGAAGATAAACCTCACTGGTTTAACCATGCGGTTGGGTCTATTTCTAATCAAGTGATGGTGAATATTAATAAAGCTGCAGCTGTCAATGCGATGAATTTAGTGGGGACCGCTCTCCTCTCTTCTCGTCAACGTGCGCTTTCTCATGAGCAACTATTAGAACAACTCTTTAGTTATCAAAAAATGTTAAAGAATGTACCGTATTCTACTGATGTGGTACTCCCAACTGATACACCAAAAGCGATGCTTGACCACGTATTAAGCTTAGATCGCGTAGGTGTATTAGTTGAAAAAGATAACTTTGGGGAAATTATTCGTTTAGAGCGTAATTCTGCTGTTCTCATGACGTATTACCGCAATAATATTCAACACTTATTTGTATTACCTTCTCTTGTTGCGAGTATCGTTTTACATTATGAAGCGATTCAAAAAGATTTATTATTGGATGCGGTACGTAAAATTTATCCATTCTTAAAAGGCGAACTCTTCCTTCATTTCAATGAAGAAGAATTAGATACACAAATTAAAGCCATTATTGATGAATTTGCGCGTCAAGAAGTTATCCAAGCCAATGATAATTTCTTATCTATCCACCGCGCTAAAGTTCGTATTTTACAACTTTGGTCTGCAGGTATGCGTGAAATCTTACAACGCTACTACATTACTGTAAGCATTTTACGTAGAGATCCTGGAATTGCCCGTGGTTTACTAGAAAAAGAAAGCCAATTGGTAGCACAGCGCCTTTCTGTATTACACGGTATTAACGCGCCTGAATTCTTCGATAAAGCGGTATTCTCGGCCTTTATTGCTCACTTGAAAGAAGAAGGCTATTTCGATGATGACAAAGAAAAATTACACGAGCTTGCCACAATTTTAGAGCATTTGATTTCTAGCGAGATTTGCTTAACGATCAACGGTGCTGCAGATAAAGCAGATGAAGTTGAGATTGAAGTAGAAGAAGAGGATAAATCAAATAAAGATGAATAATCTTTATCTCTTTAAAGGATAAAAAAGGCGTGTTAAACACGCCTTTTTATTTACACCATGATTTGTCGTCTTACCAAAAAGCTTCCGATGTTATTTTATGTAACATTTTCTTCTAAAAATCCTTTATGATCCATCTTGAATTTCAACGCATTATGGTGTTAAATCTGCACACATTATAAGGTTATAAAAAAATATAAAAATAAGCTGTAGGAATTTATGTGCCAATTACTCGGAATGAACTGCAATACGCCGACGGATATTGTCTTTTCTTTTGAAGGTTTCCGTCGTCGTGCTGGTCTTACTGATTGCCATTCAGATGGCTTCGGTATCGCTTTTTTTGAAGGTCGTGGTGTGCGTATTTTTCGCGATAACCACGCTGCATCTCAATCCCCGATTGCAGATTGTGTAAAACAATACAACATTAAATCGCTCAATGTGATTGCCCACATTCGCAAGGCAACACAAGGCGGTGTAACTATTGAAAATACCCATCCCTTTATTCGTGAAATTTGGGGACAAAATTGGGTGTTTGCTCACAACGGTAATTTAAAAGAATTACCGGATATGTCTGAGAGTTTCTGTCAGCCTATTGGCTCGACCGATTCAGAAGCTGCATTTTGTTATATGGCAGAATACTTAAAAAATCGTTTTCGCCGTAAACCTTCTGAAATGGAAATCTTTGAAGCCATTCAAGATATTACTAAAGAGCTATCACAAAAAGGCACCTTTAACTTCATTCTTTCAAATGGAGAATGGATGATTGCCCACTGCTCAACCAATTTGCATTACTTAACGCGTAAAGCTCCTTTTGGTAAAGCTCACCGAATTGATGATGATGGCGTCATCGATTTTAATGATTACGCAAAAGATGGCGACAAAGTCACCATCATTACGACTTTCCCGCTCACCAAAGATGAACCTTGGGTCAAAATGGAACATGGTGGTTTCGTTTTCTTCAAAGAAGGAGACAAAATTGCTGAGATCGTCGGTGTGGCTAAAGAAATGGAAGATGATGGTACATTAGGCAATCGAGCTGCAGCCTAATAACAAATCACAATAAAAAATGCGGTCAAAAACATCAGAGATTTTGACCGCACTTTTTTTATCTGCAATTAACGCATTGTCACAAATTCTTCAGAACCTGTTGGGTGAATTGCCACCGTATTATCAAAGTCTGCTTTAGTTGCACCCATTTTGATTGCTACAGCAAAACCTTGGATCATTTCATCTACACCGAAACCAATGCCGTGTAAGCCCACGATTTTCTCTTCTTTGCCGACACACACTAATTTCATTCGGCAAGGTTGGCGATGTTCAGTGACAGCGGTGTACATTGCCGTGAAAGAGGATTTATACACTTTCACATTTTCTTCGCCATATTGCTCAATCGCTTGCGGTTCAGTTAAACCCACTGTACCAATTGGCGGATGGCTGAACACGACGGTTGGCACAAGATTGTAATCTAAATGCTCATTTGGTTTGTTATTGAATAAACGCTCAGACAAACGACGACCTGCCGCCACGGCAACTGGCGTTAATTCAATACCACCTTCGATAATATCACCCACTGCATAAATGCCAGGTACGTTTGTATTTTGGTATTTATCGACAATAATTTGTCCACGTGAATTCGTTTTCACACCAGTTACTTCAAGATTAATCACATCCGTTGCTGGTTCGCGACCAATCGCCCAAATTAACGTATCCACTGTGGTTTCACGACCATCTTGTAATTTCAAGATAAGCGAACCATCGGCATTTTTCACGACTTCTTCAGGCAACGCTTTAGTATGTAATTGGATGCCATCTTGTTCTAACACTTCAACTAAGGTTTCGACAATCAATGGATCTTGATTACGCAATGGGGCATGTTGGCGCACAAATAAATGGGTTTCGCTGCCTAAGCTATTTAAAACACCCGCTAATTCAACTGCAATATAACCTGCGCCTACGACTGCGACACGTTTTGGTAACTTATTTAAAGCAAATACACCATTTGAATCAATCCCGTATTCTGCGCCTTTTACTGCAGGAATACTCGGACGGCCACCCGTTGCAATTAAGATATGATCTGCAGTCACTAATTCTGTTGAACCATCTGCATAGCTCACTTCAATCGTTTTTGCATCTTTAAAACGCGCAAAACCATTTAGAACGTCCACATTATTTTTCGCTAACACATTATTGTAAGAGGTATGAATACGACCGATGTAAGCTTGACGACTTTCGACTAATTTTGCGTAATCAAACTTTTTCACTTCCACATCAAAACCATAAGCGGGTGCATAGCTATTAATGGCCTCTGCAATTTGTGCGCCATAGAACATCACTTTTTTCGGTACACAACCTACGTTCACACAAGTACCACCGAGATGTTTTGCTTCGATAATCGCACATTTTTTGCCATAACTTGCCGCACGGTTAATTGAAGCAATCCCACCTGAACCGCCACCGATAGCAATATAATCATAATGTTTAGTCATTTTCATTATCCTTTTTTACTCATTGGAATTTTGTTCTATTGTGCCTAAAACTGAACGAGAAAGCTATAAATTGATGTAATTGGAATTGTCTATATGAAGATTAGAAGACAGTTGAGTTGGAAAACAAAAAGCCGCTAAATTTCTTTAGCGGCTTCTTAGAATTTGGCTCCTCCTGCGGGACTCGAACCTGCGACATATGGATTAACAGTCCACCGTTCTACCGACTGAACTAAGGAGGAAATGGTGCCTCGAGGCGGAATCGAACCACCGACACGGGGATTTTCAATCCCCTGCTCTACCGACTGAGCTATCGAGGCGTTATCGTTATTGGCTACTGCCTGACAACGGAGCGTATTAAACTATTTTTTCGGGTATCGGTCAACAACTAAATTCAAAAAAAGTGAAAAATTTAGTGTGTTTGAATGGTTAATAACCAAAACGTCTATAAAAAGAACGTATTTTGAAAAACTCAATTAAAAATAACCGCTCTTTATAGAAAAAATAATGCCCGAGAGAAAAGTCTTTCGGGCATTGTATTTAATTTCTGAAATTATCGTCTTACACGGAATTTCTTCTGAGCAGCATCCACTTTCAATAAGTAGTTTCTTGCTTGTGAGGATGGATGTGCTGTAGTTAAGATGCGATATACCTGTTCAGGATACATCTGGTTGATTTTATAAATCGCTTCATCTTTATCACTATCAAACACACGCAATACCGCGCCAGCTCCACTGTTATAAGCAGAAATCATCGCAAAGCGTTTAGAAGTTGGATTGGTGATACCGTCTAAATATTGATTTTGTAGAATCCATAAATAAGCCACACCTGCATCAATATTATTTGCTGGATCATACAAGTAACGTGCTGACGGTTGTCCGCCTTTACCTTTCATGGCAAAGATATCACGACCTGCCGTACTCGGCACTACTTGCATTAAGCCGATTGCATTTGCATAACTGATTGCATACGGGTTGAAGCTAGATTCTGTTTGCATAATACCTAAGATCAAGCTTTCATCAATACCATAACGCTCTGCGGCTTTACGTACCAATGGAAGATATTTTTGTGCACGCACTTCAACGTGGTTTGCAATCATCGAGATCACGACAAATTGCACGGTATTACCATTTTGTAAACGGCGAGTTTGCAATTTATTTTGGATTAAATAGGTGGCGAAGTTGCTTGCAATAACTTGGTTAGCAATTTGTTGGCCATTATTGTCTACCACCTGTCCTAATAAGAAAGGACGTGTACTGATCGGTACATCACCAGAAGCAAATAAGTCGATCCCTTTTGCATCTGAACCCATCAATAAGGTATGCACAATCGCATTATGTAAACGATTAAGATCTTTTTGTGTTTCAATGATGATCGAACCTTCATCAAAACTTACGTGGCTACGCGTATAGAAAGAGTCCGTATATTTCACATAGTCTTTACGGCTCGCAACTAATAGCTCATTCACCCCCCAAATACGATCGATATTATGAGAGAATTGACCCGTTAAAATATCTAAACCTTGCGTGTCTTTTGCAAACACTTCGTCATAATTAACACCACGTCGATGGCTTGGCGAGTCACTACACGCATACAAAAGCGGAAGTAGCGCCAATAATAAATACTTTTTCATAATCTTTTGTTATTTAGATGGGGGAACGTAACCTTCAATATGCACTTCTTTGCCTTCAAATAAGAAATTCACCATTTCTTCTTCTAATAATTTTCGATGTTCGGCATTCATCATATTGAGTTTTTTCTCGTTCACTAACATGGTTTGCTTTTTGATCCATTCGCCCCATGCTTGTTTACTAATTGAATTAAAAATACGTTTACCTAATTCACCAGGATACAGTTGAAAATCCAACCCTTCCGCATCTTGTTTCAAATATTCGCAAAAAATGGTTCTAGCCATAATAATTCCTTACAAATTGCGTTAATAAATTTTTCACAGGCTGAGCTAACCCGATCTGTTCAGGTGACGTTGGATCATACCAATATTTGACCGCACTTAATAGACCAGATTGAGATTCTTTTCCTTTTTCTGACAATTTTTTCCAATCTGAACGATCGCCATCTTCAGATTTTCGATCGACTTCAACATAAATAGGATGGATATCTAAATGAAAATGACTAAACGTATGACGGAAAGTCACCCATTCTTGATATTCGGTAATACCTTGTTCTTTCAGAAAATTCAGCAATGTTTGTTTATCATCAAACTGAGGGAAACAGTACAAACCACCCCATAAGCCTTTGCTTTCACGCTGTTCCAACCAGACTTTTCCTCGATAAGATAAAATCAAAAAATAGCTTTGTTTTTCCGGCAAGGATTTTTTCGGTTTCTTTCCAGGGAATTCCGTCCACTTTTCAAGTTTATTGGCTAAACAATCGTTACTTAGAGGACAAAGATCGCATTTAGGTTTTGTTCGGGTACAAATCGCCGAACCGATATCCATCATCGCTTGATTAAATTCAGCGACTCTCGTTGTTGGTGTAACCTGTTCACTCAACTGCCATAATTGATTTTCGACTTTCTTTTCACCAGGCCAACCTTCAACAGCAAAATAACGAGAAAGGACGCGTTTCACATTACCGTCTAAAATCGGATAAGGTTGATTTTGTACAGAAGATAAAATTGCCCCTGCCGTAGATCGCCCCACGCCTGTTAATGCCCAAACTTGCTCAAATTGTGTAGGAAACTCACTTTGATATTCATCTCTAATGGTTTGAGCGGCTTGATGTAAATTTCTTGCACGGGCGTAATAACCTAGTCCCGTCCACAGATGTAACACTTCATCTTGTGATGCATTAGCAAGTGCGGTCACATTGGGAAAGGTTTTAATAAAACGTTCAAAATAAGGAATGACCGTGGAAACTTGAGTCTGTTGTAACATCACTTCAGAAAGCCAAACACCATAAAGGGTTTTATTTTGCTGCCAAGGCAAATTTTTACGCCCAAACTTCTCATACCATTGTAGAACTGAATGGGCAAAAGGGGCATCAACAGAGGATTGGGCTAACATAACTTTCCTAAAGTGCGGTCAAAAATAAGCAAAAATTTTGCGATGATTCTATCACTAAAGCACACCTCTTGATCAATTTGATTTTTTCAGTATAATTCGCAGTCTATTTGGTGCCGGATTGTCGGCGATTATTAACTCACGCGGTGTAAGTGGAAAGCATTTATAGCGGCGTGGCTTCAATTTGAGGTTTTCTATGAAACAAGGTATTCACCCAGAATATAAAGAGATCACTGTAACTTGTTCTTGCGGTAACGTGATCAAAACTCGTTCAACTTTAGGCAAAGACATCAACCTTGATGTGTGCGGTAGCTGCCACCCATTCTACACGGGTAAACAACGTGTTGTTGATACTGGTGGTCGTGTTGAACGCTTTAACAGCCGTTTCAAAATCCCAGGTACAAAATAATTTGAATCTGTGTGAAGAACCCTGCCAATGCAGGGTTTTTTATTATCTGAAATTCACTATTTTCCAAATTCAATCAATAAAAAAGTGCGGTCAAAATCGACCGCACTTTTTCTATCAGTTCTAAATGCTCAATTAAAATGAATATTTTACTGTTGCATAATACGCACGACCAGGTTCGTTATAAGTATGAGCATTGTAATTTGTACTGCTTGATGAACGATAAATGCGTTTATCAAATAAGTTACTTACGCCAACACGAATGCTGATTGTATCTTTCAAATTATAACCTGCACTTAATCCCCAAACTGCATAACCACCAATATCTTCTGAGCCAGCAAGCTGATTAATATTTTTATCGTTACCATTTTCCATACGGTTCTCTGGATTTTTACGGGATTTTTGTTTACCGTATTGCGTATAAGTTAACATTGCATCCAAACTATCAGTGATTTGATAACTTAAACTTGAATTCAACGTATATTTCGGCACGATAGAAAGCGGGTTACCCGTATCTTTATTTTTGGTTTTATGCATATAAGTGAAGTTATTCACCCAGTTTAATTTATCTTGGATTAGTGGTAATGTCAGATTACCTTCAAAACCTTCAATCACTGCGCGGTTTGCATTACCCCATTTATACACATAGTTACCTAAGTTAGTTAAACCGATAAATTCACCATTAGACACGATTTTGTTACGATAATCATTACGGAAGTAAGCCACAGAAGCAAGAAGTCCATTTTTATCATATTCAATTCCGATTTCTTTATTCCAGCTGGTTTCCGGTTTAATGTCGCTATTACCTTGGAAATAACAAGTTTTATTATTTGGTACATTCGTTGGACAACCTTGACCTAAGGTAAATAGCAAGTAATTTGGGTTAGTTTGATAAAGGTTCGGTGCTTTATAAGCTCTTGCAATCCCACCTTTAATTCTCCAATCATCGTTGAGGCTTTGTAAGAAGTTTAATCCACCACTTACGTTAGAACCAGAATAACTGTTGTAATCATAACGTAAAGATGGCGTTAGGATGGTAGATTGGGTTGCTGAAATATTATCTTCAACAAATACTGCCCATTCAGTTTGACTACTATGACCTCCTCGTACATTTGAAATGCTAGTTGGTAAATGTTCTTTCAAATCATAAAGTACTTTCCCTGTCTTTTTATCTCGTCGTCCACCAAGTAACTGTGTCATAGAAGCGTCATCATCTAAACTGCTGTGTACACCTTCAAAACCAATTGTCAGCATATGATCCACACCCAAGGTAAATGGGATATAGAATTCTGAACTAAAACGCGTATTTTTAAGAATGGAATCACTAAAAGCTGATGTACTAGAATAACTGCCCTCTGGGCCACCTGCTAAATATTCTGGTAAACGGCTGTTTTTAGTTTTATCAAAAGCAACATAGGTTTTATTGTCGAAATGATCGAATTTACCTTCATAGGTTAAAGCATAGTTCTGACGATATAAACGAGCGGTTTCAGCTTTGCTTCCTGCCAAGGTTTTGGTTTCAGGATAGTTTTTATTATTGTAAAGCCCTGCCGAACTATTTTGCGTATCACCATTATAAATATTGCCTTGACGACTGAAGCCAGAATCCAAGGTTAATTTATTTTTCTCATTGATATTCCACACTAAACGGCCATTAATATCTTTATTACGTACACCTTCACGACCAGCAATTGCAGGATCGCCATTAATGCCGACTTCATCTGCTTCTGTTTTGTTCCAGTTACCATATAAACGGAATTGCAATACATCTTTAATTAATGCCCCGCTTAGATTAAAACCGACACGGTTCGTTGCGCCTTCTTTGCTATCTTCTGGTTGGTTGGTGTAATAACTTAAGCTACCGTGTAAATCATTGGTAACAGGTTTAGTGATAATATTAACCACCCCACCCATTGCACCTGAACCATAGCGTGCTGCTGAAGGGCCACGTAATACTTCAATTTTTTCAATCGCTTCAACTGGTACCCAGTTGCTGTCGCCACGAGAGTTACGCTCACCACGCACACCATAACGTTCTGCATTACGAGAGGTGACTGGTTTACCATCCACTAAAATCAATGTATTTTCTGGTCCCATACCACGAATATCAATTTGACGTTTATTTCCGCGTTGTCCTGTAGATGAGTTACCCGTTAAATTCACACCTGGCATGGTACGTAATACTTCAGATACATCATTCGTTGCTGGGCGTTTTTCGAAATCTTTTGCCGTAATAAGAGAAGAACCGAGCGATTGTTTCACTTGAGCTTCCGCTGTCACTTTAATTTCCTCAAGTTGCTCTTCCGCATAAGAATAACTTGAAAAAAGGGCGATGGTTAATGTGCTTAATGCGAAAAATGATGTTGTTTTTAAATGATTAGATTTATACATAGAAATGCTCTCCTGGCATATGTGGAATAAATAATGCCCGAGAATTCTAGTACAATACAATTTTGGTGTAAATAACAATTCTTATCATTTTTATTGGATTTAAATAAAATACCTAATTTTTTGACCGCACTTTCTTGCAATCCCAATAAATTCTAGTATTATTCACGGCTCGCCAATTTGGCGGATTTATTTCTCATGTCGGGTTCCCTACCCCCGATTAACTAACTAAAAAGGTCTTAAAATGAAAATTAATACCCCGATCTTCAATGATCAACAAAAACGTTTTGCTTTAATTTTATTAAGCTTATTTCATATCTTCATCATCACAGCCAGTAATTATTTCGTTCAAATTCCCTTTGAAATCAATTTAAAATTGACCGCACTTGGTTTTGCTGATGATTTCTCATTCCACAGCACATGGGGCACACTCACTTTCCCATTTATTTTCTTAGCCACTGATTTAACGGTACGTGTATTTGGGGCGAAAGAAGCGCGTTGGATCATCTTTATCGTAATGATTCCAGCGCTTATCGTGAGTTACATTGTTTCTGTTGTTTTCTCTAATGGACAATATCAAGGCTTAGGTGCATTAAGTGAATTCAATATGTTTGTTTTCCGTATTGCGTTCGCCAGCTTCTGTGCTTATGTTTTCGGACAATTATTAGATGTGTTAGTATTCAACCGCTTACGCCAATTAAAAACATGGTGGATTGCCCCGAGCAGCTCCATGACATTTGGTTCCCTTGCCGATACCTTTATGTTCTTTTGTGTAGCATTTTATAAAAGTAGTGATCCATTTATGGCAGAACATTGGTTTAGCCTTGGATTCGTCGATTACTTATTTAAATTATTTGTCGGCATCGTCTTGTTTGTTCCCGCTTATGGCGTGGTACTCAGCATGATTTTGCGTAAACTTCAATCTCTCGCAAGCTCCCGCCAGTTTGCTTAACCTAAGGAAATAAAATGACTGAAACCCTTTCTCTTAGAGCCAAAATAGAACAAAGCCCAATGGGGGCTTATCAATGGATGATTGTGGTCATGGCTGCTATCATGAATTTACTTGATGGCTTTGATGTATTAGCCCTGGCCTTCACTGCAACAGCCATTCGTGACGAGTTTGGCCTCACGGGGATTGAGTTAGGTTATTTATTAAGTGCCGGCTTATTTGGGATGACTGCCGGCTCACTTTTCCTTGCACCACTTGCGGATAAAATTGGTCGCCGCCCATTGTTATTAATGGCAGTATCACTCTCCGCTATCGGGATGTTAGGCTCGGCGTTTATCTCACAATATCAATGGCTCGGTTTCTGGCGCATTATCACCGGTCTTGGCGTCGGCGGTATTTTAGTGGGTACAAACGTGATCACCAGCGAATATTCCTCTCGCAAATGGCGTAGCTTTGCGATCAGTGTTTATGCTGCTGGTTTTGGTATCGGGGCGGTATTAGGCGGTATGTTCGCGGTAATGTTGCAAGGTGAGTATGGCTGGCGTTCTGTATTTTTAGCAGGTGCTATCTTGACCGGTTTACTTTTAGTGGTTTTATTTATTTGGTTACCGGAATCCATTGACTTCCTCACCTCCAAACAACCTAAAAATGCAGAAGTGCGGTTAAATTTAATCGCCAAAAGAATAGGTTTAGCCGGTGATTGGAAACTTCCAGAAAAAACGGAAAAAATTAAGACTAAATTGCCTATTGACCAATTATTCAGCGAAAAATACTTACATTCTACTCTGTTAATTTGGACAGCTTTCTTCTCCATCATGTTCAGTTTCTATTTTATTAGCTCATGGACACCAGCCTTATTAAAAGAAGCGGGCATGACGACAGAGCAAAGTGTGAGCGTAGGGATGATGATTTCATTAGGGGGCACTTGTGGCGCCTTAATCTATGGCTTACTGGCTAGCCGTTGGACGTCGCGAGGTGTGTTGATTTTATTCACCATATTATCTTCCGCCGCGATCATTACCTTTATCCTATCTTCATCCGTTTTATGGATTGCGATGGTATTCGGTATTTTAGTTGGTGCGCTCATGAATGGCTGTATCAGCGGTCTTTATACCTTAAACCCTCTTACTTATGATGCCGATATTCGTAGCACCGGTGTGGGCTGGTCGATTGGTATCGGTCGTATTGGTGCGATTCTTGCCCCTATGATTGCGGGTCGATTATTATATATGGGCTGGGACAAACAGAGCTTATATGTTGGCGTTGGCTTCGTTATGCTGATCTCAACAGTCGCACTCTTTTTCTTAAAAAGCCGCTCAGAAATTAAAGCATAATCTTTGTAAAAAATAATAAAAAGGCGTGTTGAATATCCAACACGCCCTTTTCTTTATATGATTAATTCAACCAGAAATAATATCCTATTGTCGCGATAACGAGTATACATACAATATTTAAGATAAATCCAGCTTTAACCATATCACTTTGGCGAACCTCACCTGTACCAAATACGATTGCATTTGGCGGTGTTGCTACCGGTAACATAAATGCACAAGATGCACCTAAACCGATAATTAACGCAAGACCAATTTCCGGCATACCGAGAGATTGTGCGATAGAAATAAAGATTGGTACTAATAACGCTGCACTCGCGGTATTGGAAGTGAATTCAGTTAAGAAAATAATGAAGGTTGCGACCAATAAACCGATGAGGTAGTAATGTTGTCCTTGAACTAAGAATACAATACCATCAGCTAAAACTTTACTTGCACCAGAATCTTTTAACACTGCACTCAAGGTTAAACCACCACCGAAAAGCATCAATACGCCCCAGTCAGTATTTTCTTGAATTTGTTTCCAGTTTGCGACACCAGTAGAACAAATAACAACAGCAGCAAGCAAGGCCACCACGCTATCAAAACTACCGATATTTTTGGCAAGACCAAATACACCTGAAATCATTGGATTGATATAGCTACTGAATACCCAACAGAGTGCAATCACAGCAAAAATCACAAGCGTTAAAACGCGTTGACCATTCATTTCAATACGTTCAAAGTTTTGCTCAAAACGTAAATTAAGTTTTGGTTTAAATACAATGAAAAGCGTACCAACCATTAATGGCATCAAAATAATCATAATTGGCAAGCCATACCATAACCAATCAGAGAAGGTTAAATGTAAGTTACTTGCGACGATAGCATTTGGTGGACTACCTACTAATGTCCCCATACCACCAATACTCGCACTGTATGCAATACCCAATAATACAAAAACATAAGTATTGTGTTCTTTTTCTTTATCAAGTTGGCTTAAGATCCCCATGGCTAAAGGTAACATCATTGCAGCTGTCGCAGTGTTACTCATCCACATAGAAAGGAAAGCAGTGATAGAGAAAAGATACATCACAGCGACAAATAAATTCCCACGGGCCATTGCCATGATTTTATTGGCAATCATTTTATCGAGTTTTTGTATATGTAAAGCTGTCGCTAAAGCAAAGCCACCAAAGAATAAGAAAATGGTTGGATCGGCAAACGCGACTAAAGCTTGCTTGGTTGTCACCAAATCAAGGGCAATCGCAAGTAATGGCACCAACAGAGCGGTTACTGTGACATGCAATGCCTCAGTTAACCAAAGAATCGCCACAAAGGCTAATAATGCTAAACCAGCATTTTCCTTAGGCGCGAAAGGTAAAGATTTTAATAAAATAAAAAAACAGGCTATCGCCAGCAGAAAGATAATCCCACTTTTATAATTTTTAGTTGTGTTTGTTTCGTTCATGAGTCCCTCCAAACTGATTACAGATGAACTATTTGCGATGTTAAATGAATGTTACAAACTTTCAACCAACAAATGTTTAAAATGTGATCTTGTTCAAAAAAATTTTAACAAAAAAAGTGCGGTTATTTCTAACCGCACTTTAAAAAGGTCAATAATTTCAAAATTATTCTTCTTCGAAATCTTCTAAATCTAATGCTTCTTGTGAAAGAATAATACCTGTTAAATCGGCATAAATGTAATCTTCAGGGAAGAACGTCACGCCACCAAAATTCACTGGAAGATCACTTTCACCATGATTATTTTCATCTGCGCCAACTGGAATTGGTGCAAGCGCATGGATACCAATATCAATATTTTCAAGTTGTTGAATTTGACGCACTGCACCATAAACAATAATGCCCGCCCAGTCATTATCTGCGGCAAGTTGTGCAAGCTCAGCATCAATTAAAGCACGACGTACTGCACCACCACCATCTACGACAAGCACTCTGCCTTCACCATTTTCTTCAAGGATCTCGGCAATTAATCCATTATTTTCAAAACATTTTACTGTCGTCACTTTGCCGTAGAAATTGCTGACGCCACCAAAGCTAGAAAAAATTGGCTCAACCACATCTACTTGATCAGCATAAATATCACAAAGTTCTGAAGTATCGATATACATAATGTACCCCTTGTCGTTAAAATTTTTTCTCTAGTATAAGCCGATTTAGCCGATAAGCAAGCCTAAACTAAACAAGATATTGATAAATAAAGAAATCATTGACATCTGTGCTAACATCGGACGTAACACTGCAGGCTCTTTACTACGATAAACAAATAATGCGTGTTTTAATAATAATGGAAATGCTAATAAAAATAAGAAATGCCAAGGACTAAATGCGGTTGATACCGCAAATAGCACATAACATAAAGCGGCAACGCTTAATAAAACACAGTGATAAATACGTCCTTTCTTCGGTCCAATACGTACAACTAAGGTGTTTTTTCCTACTTTCGCATCTTGCTCAATATCACGTAAATTATTGATATTTAAAACGGCTGTCGCCAATAAACCGGAGCCTAAAGCAGGTAACGTAATTAAGTTATCAATGCTGTGAGTTTGTAGATAGTAAGTTCCCCCTACACCTAATAGTCCAAAAAAGAGCAATACTGACAGATCGCCTAAACCTAAATAACCATAAGGTTTAGCCCCTACGGTATAAGTAATGGCAGCAATAATAGCTAGAATACCCAAACCCGCAAAGACCAATAAATCTGTGAGACTTTGATATGCGATACCAATTAAGAATGCACCTGAGAAAAATGCTCCCACCGCCATTAAAATTAAGCCCCACTTAAGTTCATTTGCGGAAATCGCACCTTGCTGAATACCGCGTAAAGGCCCAATACGTTCTTCAGTATCTGACCCTTTTTGATGATCGCCGTAATCGTTAGCAAAGTTGGAAAGGACTTGCAATAAAATGGTGGTAAGCAAGCAAAGTAACATCACGGTGAGATTAAAACTTTCTTTATCCGCCCAATATGCCAATGCTGAGCCAGTAAAAATAGAAGCTAATGCCAAAGGCAAGGTTTTTGGGCGAGCGGTTTCCCACCACATTTTCAATTTATGATTTGTCATTTTTTTTGACCGCACTTTTGATTACAATAAAGGGCGTATTCTACACGGAAATTGCCTTTTTATGAATGATTTAACACTGACTCTTCACCCAATTGCGGTGATTCACACGCCTTACAAAGAAAAATTCTCAGTGCCACGCCAACCAGATTTAGTACAAGATGGTATTGGTATTGTAGAACTGCTCCCTCCGTATAATTCGACAGAAGCTGTGCGAGGATTAGAGCAATTTAGCCATCTTTGGCTTATTTTCCAATTTGACAAAGTACCGCATGGAAAATGGCAATCAACTGTTCGTCCCCCTCGTTTAGGGGGCAATCAACGTGTCGGTGTATTTGCTTCACGCGCTACGCATCGCCCTAATCCTCTAGGCTTATCCAAAGTTGAATTACGCCAAGTGGAATGTATTCATGGACGTATTTTTCTGCATTTGGGCTCCGTGGATCTTGTCGATGGCACACCTATTTTTGATATTAAGCCTTATATTGCCTATGCTGATAGTGAACCTCAGGCAAAATCAAGTTTTGCGCAAGAAAAACCACCTGCAAAATTAAACGTAGAATTTACAGAAATCGCCCAAAGTGCGGTTGAAAAATATCACAAAAACCGACCGCACTTAGCGAGATTTATTACAGAAGTGATCGCACAAGATCCCCGCCCGGCTTATCAACAAGGTAAAGAAACCGATCGTATTTACGGTATTAGTCTGTACGAATTTAATATTAAATGGCGCATTAAAGCAGGGACAACAAATTGTGTGGAAATTTTGGATATCCAAAAATTAAAAGAACAAAAAAGCTGACTTTCGTCAGCTTTCTTTTTATCGTTTTAATTCTGTCTAATCCGGTAATGCATTCAGCACAGCTTTAACGAGCGTTGCCAACGGAATAGCGAAGAATACGCCCCAGAACCCCCATAATCCGCCAAAAATCAACACTGAAATAATGATTACTAAAGGATGTAAATTAACAACTTCAGAGAATAAATACGGCACCAACAAGTTTCCATCTAGAAGTTGACTCACCGCAAAGGCCACAATTAAATACCAAAACGTTGGGGAAATGCCAAACTGGAACATGGCGACTAAAGCAACGGGAATCGTCACCAATACCGCACCAATATAAGGGACTAAGACAGAGAGACCTACGACAACAGAAAGTAACAGCGGATAATTTAAACCAAAGCTTAAAAAGATAATATAAGTCACCACGCCAACAATCAAAATTTCTAACAATTTGCCATGAATATAATTCGCAATTTGTTGCTGCATCTCATTCCATACTTTAGACGCTAAAAGACGGTTTTTAGGCAAAAATCGGCTTACACCAGCAAGAAGTTCTGTTTTATCTTTCAGCATAAAGAACATCATTAATGGCACTAAAAATGCATAGATACCCAGTGATACAAGGTTCATTAATGAAGTAATCGACAATTTCACCGCAGATTCACCAAAGCCCAAAATCTTCGCTCGAGCCGCACTAAAAAAGGTGTCAATCATGGTGTAATCGATGAGTTCAGGATAATGCTCAGGAAGGGCTAATAACCATTCATGTAACTTATTGAACATGGCTGGCAAATCGCTTAACAAGGAAATCGTTTGATTCCATAATGTTGGTACAAGCCCGAAGAAAATTAATAACGCTAAGGTTAGAAAGCCACCAAAAATAATTAACGTGGCAAGCATTCGAGGAAATTTTAATTTTTTCGTTAAAAAATTAATCGGCATTTCCAATAAATATGCTAATACAATGGCAATCAGCAACGGGGCGATTAAATCACTAAAGAAATAAATCGCAATAAAGCCAAACAACAAAATGGCAAGTAGCCCCATCGCATGCGGATCGCTTAAGCGACGGCTATACCAATTTTTTAGCATTTCTAACATAAAGTCTTCCTAAACAAGTATTTTTTGTCATTATAAGTTAAAATTTAAATCAATCCTATATCCACTCATTCAACATAAAATAGAAGGAAACGTTATGTCTGTTAAGATTTACCATAATCCGCGCTGTTCAAAAAGCCGTGAAACCTTAGCTTTATTAGAAGAAAAAGGTATCCAACCGACGATTGAACTTTATTTGCAACAACACTACTCTGTTGAAGCATTACAGCAACTGGCTAATAAATTAGGATTAGATGATGTTAGAAAAATGATGCGTACCAAAGATGAGCTTTATCAATCATTAGGGTTAGATAATCCTGCATTAACTAAGGATGAGTTATTAAAAGCCATCAGTGAAAATTCAGCCTTATTAGAGCGCCCGATTGTGGTAAAAGGTGAAAAAGCCAAAATTGGACGACCGCCTGAAAGCGTACTCGCCATTTTGTAATTTTATTCATTTTCGCTATAATGACTTGCCGTGAAACACTTCACGGCAATTTTTTAGAGGTAAATATGACAAAAAAAACAAAAAGTGCGGTTGAAAATCAGCCCATTTATCAACA
Organism: Haemophilus parainfluenzae; assembly: GCF_014931275.1. Lineage (NCBI taxonomy): Bacteria > Pseudomonadati > Pseudomonadota > Gammaproteobacteria > Pasteurellales > Pasteurellaceae > Parahaemophilus > Parahaemophilus parainfluenzae. Next base: position 859,684 of record NZ_CP063110.1, on the reverse strand, counting down.
CTCCAAAGGAGTCGTGAAAGATAATGCTGTGATGGCACTATTACACGACAAATTATTCCGCCAACGCGTTGAGAAAAAACGTAAAGGCAAAGGCAGTTACCAACGAAAAGCAAAATATGCGAGCAATTGGTTTGAAAAGCCCGATGATAAAGTTTTTGATTTCAGAAATTTTATCATCGGGTTTTTCGTTTCAATTTCAGTATAAAAAATAACAAACAGAGGAAGTCTATATGTCAATCAAAACAGAAGTTTTATTTAACAATACTTGGAATGTCCGTATCAGTGATCCAGGTGAAGAAGGTGCTCAAAGCCACTTTTTTGAAACCATTTATCTCACGCTCACGGCTTATTTTGAAGGCGAAAATGTGCGTTATGAATTTGTGCGTAAAGTAGAAGATCAAGTAAAAATCAAACGCTCATTTACAGAATTAAGTGAGTTATTCAAATTCTTAGGGGATTATTTGGACCCAGTTTCACTCGGTAACCTCGGCGTAAAAATGGGTAACTTAGGCGTGAAAGCTGAATAAATTTTTTCTAATAAAAAAGTGCGGTCAAATTGAACCGCACTTTTTATTTATCGACTTATTATATTATTGCGCAAGTAACACACCTAGCGCGGAATAGAGGGATTGAGCAGCTTCATTTGGTAATGCCTTGCCATCTTCATCAGTGATCACGACCGCACTTTGTTTACCCACCGCAGAAATTTGCATTTGGTAAACGCCTTTTTCTAGATTAGGCGGATTCACACCTAAACGTAACCACTCTTGTTTATCCAATGGTTTATATTTCAATTCACGATAACCACGGCCTGCAGATTCAGATGTTGCTTTAAAGCCTAATTTCGGTAGAGCAGAACCTAAACGTTGCCATGCTTGACCAAAGCTTGCATCCATACCCAATGCCATTCTGCCATTCGTATCAGTAATTAAACCAGATTGGAAAGGTCCTACAGAAGCACTACTTAAATCTTGTTGTTGCTTGTTATAAGCGCTAGTGAGCGCCGAAACAAAACGATTTAAACGATCAGATGCATAGCGCTGCTTATCAGCTTGATTTGGCGTATAAATCACACCATCACGACGCATTTGTTCTACAGAAACCGCTAACGCACTTGCATCTTGCGCCGTAACTTGTTCAATTTTATAACGGATCTCTGTATTGGCTTTATCATCTGCACGACCCGTTGGCGCCCAATCGCTAATTAATACCGCACCATTTAAAGTTGAATTCGTGCCTTCTTCTTTCAATAAACGCTCAATTTGTTTGAGATTATAAAGCTCTGCTTGTGCATCCGTATAAACAATCAATGCACGTTCGCCATCAAATTGTGTTAAAGAGTTTTTGATAATCGCTAATGGTGTTGAAGGCGGACGAATATCCACGCGTTCTTTTTTCGCATTAAGCTGAGGAAGTTCATAAGTCGGATCCGCTTGCGGTAATGTTACACCACCGCTTGCTAAAGGAGAAAAGCTCGGTATTTCACGATCAGAATTTTGATAAGTATCATTAGCCGTCTGCATTTTTTCTACGCTGTTTGAACACGCCGATAATAATGCTGCCGCGACTAAACTCAGTACGATTTTTTTCATTCCTTAAATCCTTCAATAAAAATAATTAAAATAATGACCGCTCTTTGACAAATAAAAAAGCCGAAAGTTTAAAGGGCTGTAAAAACAACCCTTTAATTCATTAAATTAAGCCAGCAATTTTTAATGCTTCTTCTACTTTTACTTGCGCACTTTCGCTTAACACTGTAAGTGGTAAACGTAAGTGTGGAGTCTTAATTAAACCTAAACGATATGCAGCCCATTTTACTGGAATTGGGTTTGATTCAATAAATAAATCTTGGTGTAAAGGCATTAAGCGGGCATTAATTTCTTCCGCTTTTGCAAAATCACCCGCTAAAGCATAGCGACACATCGCGGCCATGTCTTTTGCAGCAAGGTTATTTGTCACAGAAATGACACCTTCTGCACCTAATTTCATCGCTTCTAGCCCTGTGGCATCATCCCCACTTAACACAATGAAATCTTTACCGGCTAATTCTTTAATCGCCGTGATACGAGTTAAATCGCCTGTTGCTTCTTTAATCCCCACAATATTCTCAATTTGCGACAAACGTGCCACAGTTTCAGGTTTCATATCACTACCGGTACGACCTGGTACGTTATAAAGAAGTTGTGGTAAATCCGTGCATTCTGCAATCGCTTTAAAATGTTGGAACATGCCTTCTTGAGTTGGTTTATTGTAGTAAGGAACAACAGATAAACAGCCTGCTACACCGCTATCACGTAATAATTTTGTCATCACAATGGCTTCACTCGTTGCATTCGCACCGGTGCCAGCAATGATTGGAATACGTCCTTTTGCTAACTCAACCGTCTTTTCAATCACCTTCACATTTTCTTCAATGCTTAATGTGGCAGACTCTCCTGTTGTACCCACAGATACAATCGAATCTGTACCCGCATTGATATGAAACTCGATAAGTTTTTCTAATGTTTCAAAATCAATGTTTCCGTGGTTATCCATCGGGGTTACTAAAGCAACAATACTGCCTGAAAATAAGGGGTTTTGCGTAGTCATAAGGCGCTCCATTTACATCTATTTTGCGTATTAACAATAACATTTGAAAATATTTGGTTATAATCGCTAAAATAGCTTGAATTTACAAATCATTTTTTACATTTTTAAGGATTTTTTATGAAAACATTACAGGCTGGTGACTTAGCTCCCCAATTCACACTTTTAAATCAAGACAATCAACCGGTTTCACTTAATGACTTCAAAGGTAAAAAAGTACTCGTGTATTTTTATCCGAAAGCCTTAACGCCAGGCTGTACAACTCAAGCTTGCGGTTTGCGTGATGCTAAAAGTGAGTTAGAAAAATTAGGCGTAGTCATTTTAGGTATCAGTACAGATTCGCCAAAAAAATTGGCTCAATTTGTTGAGAAAAAGTCGCTCAATTTCACCTTGCTTTCTGATGAAGATCACCAGGTTGCTGAGCAATTTGGCGTATGGGGAGAAAAGAAATTCATGGGCCGTGTTTATGATGGTATTCACCGTATTACCTTTCTCATTGATGAGCAAGGCAAAATTCAGCACGTTTTTGATAAATTCAAAACGGGCGAACATCATCAAGTTGTCTTAGATTACCTACAATCCCGTTAAAATACCTCTCAAAAACAACCGCACTTTTCTGATTTATCTCAAAGTGCGGTAAAAAAATACTCATTTTTTTAATTTATATTTACGCTTAATTTTCCATTTGATAGAATCCACATCTAATTGAAATTCATTCTCAATTCAATTTGTGTTTTTTTATTACCCATACAAGGACTATCAAATGCTACAACTTTTTGAGTTTTTAGAACAATATAGCGATTACGTAATTATCGGAATTCTACTTCTGATGAGTGTGATCATGCTCACCGCCGTAATTGAGCGTTTTCTCTTTTTAAAGAGTGTGAACGTAGCGAAATATTCCAATATTCACGCACTTGAAATTGATTTAAATCGTAATATGACCGTAATCTCCACTGTTGGTGCCAATGCGCCCTATGTTGGCTTACTCGGTACAGTAATTGGGATTTTATTAACTTTCTACCAAATTGGTCATGGCGATGGCGAAGTCGATGCTGGAGCCATTATGATGCACCTCTCTCTTGCATTAAAAGCAACTGCAATAGGTATTTTAGTCGCAATTCCTTCCATGATGTTCTATAGCGGTTTAGGTCGTAAAGTAGAAGTAAATCGCTTGAAATGGAAAGTATTAAACGCTCAAAAAGATAAGGAATAATCGTGAAAAAATTTGATGAAATCAACATTATTCCTTTCATCGACATTATGTTGGTGTTATTAGCGATAGTGTTGGTCACCGCATCCTTTATTTCCCAAGGGAAAATTAAGGTAAATGTTCCAAAAGCCAGCTCTACGGTCGCATTCAAATCAGATGAATTAACAAAATTATTAACCGTTACGGCTGATAAACAACTTTATTTTAATGATAAGCCCATTTCACAAGAAGCGCTTGAAAAAGAAATTATGGGTTGGAATAAAGACCAAAAAGTAACGTTAAAAATTGATGCTGACGCCTCTTTCCAAGATTTCGTGACCATTACCGATATGTTATCGAAAAATGAAATCAAAAATGTCGCCATTGTTTCCATGAAAGATAAAGGCGCCCCAAGCAAAACGACTCAAGGAAATGAGTCAAAAAATACGCCTGAAGTAGGTGGAGTTGCAAGCGGAGGCGTTGGAGTAGGACTTAGTCAATGAACAGCCAACAAACCAAACGATCATTATTAGGTTTGCTTATTTCTTTATTGGTTCATGGTAGCATCCTTGGAGCGTTATTTTGGAACTGGCATACGCCACATGAAGCGGCGAGTAATGCTCCAGGTGAAATATCCACGACAATATCAATGGAAATGATTCAAGGGATGAGAATGGAGGAACCCGCTCCTGAGCCGGAACCCGAACCTCAACAGGCAGAGCCGGAACCTGAAAAACAGGAAGTTGTCTCAGATCCAACGAAGAAACCAGAGCCTGAGAAGAAAAAAGAACCTGAGAAAAAGCCAGAAAAACCAATAGAAAAACCGAAACCAAAACCGAAAGAGAAGCCAAAAGAAAAACCTAAAAATGAGGTAAAAGCAGAGAAAGCGGTGGAAATGCCGAAGAATTTACCGATTGGCGATAAGAATATTAATTCAACGGCTACGGCAAATTCTAAAGCGACAACTACGGGTCAACCTGGCACAAATGGTATTCAAGGTGGTTCCGGTGCCAATACTGATGAACATAATGCCTATCGTGCGGCTATTCGACGTGAAATTGAACGGCATAAACGCTATCCTGCACGCGCAAAAATGATGCGTAAACAAGGTATTGTTAACGTCAGTTTTAGTGTTGGAGCAGATGGTTCCCTGTCTGGAGAGCGTGTTGCTAAATCTTCTGGTGATGAAAGCTTAGATAATGCAGCACTTGAAGCTGTGAGAAGTGCGAGACCTGTTGGTCCAAAACCTGCGGGATTTGCATCTTCAGTAAGCGTACCAATTAGTTTCACCATTCAATAAATAAAAAGGCGAACATGATGTTCGCCTTTCTTTTTGCTAATTTTAATTAGCCCATACCGTATTTTTTCAATTTCTTACGCAATGTACCACGGTTGATACCGAGCATATTAGCTGCGCGGGTTTGGTTACCGCGGGTGTATTGCATAATCATATCTAACATCGGGTGTTCAACTTCCGCTAATACTAATTCGTAAAGATCATTCACATCTTGACCATCTAATTGTGATAGGTAATTGCGTAAAGCTTGTTTTACAGAATCACGTAATGGTTTGTTTGTTACTTGTGATTGAGAGTTTAAAACTGAAACGGTTAACGCTTCAGACGGACTACGTTGTTGTTCTAACATTTTTCTTTATCCAAAATTGAATTTAAAAAATCTTCCAGCACAATTAACTGCTCTTTCGGTTCATTAATTGCGTTAAAAGTCTGTCTAAAAACGGAATCGGGTTGAATTCCCTGTAAATACCAAGCCACGTGTTTGCGGGCTATTCGATAGCCTTTTTGCTCGCCATAGAACTGATGGAGTTCTTGAATATGACGCAAAATATGACCGCACTTTTCACGCAAACTTGGAGTTTGAATTATCGAATCATGTTCCACTAAGGCCTCGACGGCTTGGAAAAGCCATGGATTGCCTAGTGCGGCACGACCGATCATTATTGCATCGGCACCTGTATACTCAAGTACCTTTTTCGCTTTCGAGGCAGAATCAATATCACCATTCGCAATGACTGGAATTGAAATTGATTGTTTCACTGCTCGAATATTGTCGTATTCCGCTTCCCCTTCAAATAAGCATTCTTTCGTCCGCCCGTGAATGGTTAAAGCCTGAATACCAGATTGTTCTGCAATTTTGCCGATTTGCACACAGTTTCGATTTGCTTTATCCCAACCTGTGCGAATTTTTAACGTCACAGGCACATCAACGGCATTCACGACTTCTTTTAAAATTTTCTCCACTAAATCGGGAAATTGAAGAAGTGCAGAGCCCGCCAGCTTTCGATTCACTTTCTTTGCGGGACAGCCCATATTGATGTCGATAATTTCAGCGCCATAGGCTACATTAATTGCTGCAGCTTGGGCCATTTCTAAAGGATCAGAACCTGCGATTTGCACCGCATTTAATCCTAGCTCTTCACTATGTGCTAAACGAAGTTTCGATTTCTCTGTATGCCAAACTTGTGGATTAGTGGACATCATCTCTGAAAACGTTAATCCCGCGCCGTAATGAGCACATAAACGTCGAAAAGGTTGATCCGTGATACCTGCCATGGGTGCCAATAAAATACGATTTTTTAATTCATAAGAACCAATTCGCATTTTATGTTATCCCCAATTACAAGTCCTATCTCCAGCAAGTCAGGCCACAATAGCAACCGACAAGGGGTGCTATATTACGCATTTTTCGTTTTTTTGCAAAGGGAAATTTGTTCAAAAAATGCACTTTTTTTAATTGACAAAAAGAAATTAAGCCAATTTTAATTTACCTGTAATACGGCACCATTCCTCTTTCACCGCTACGGGATCTAAATTAAACGATTGCGCATACGCATCGCATACCGATTGTGCTTGAGTTTCTAAAATACCCGATAATCCAAGATCGCCCCCCTCTTTCACTAATTGAGAAATAATCGGGTAAAGTTCTTTTAATGGACCCGCAAGAATATTCGCCACAACAACATCTGCTTTTAAATCTGCAGGTTTATCATCGGATAAGAAAAGTTGAAGACGATCCACCACCCCATTTTGTTCTGCATTATTTCGACTGGCGAGAATTGCTTGTGGATCGATATCAATACCGATTGCATTTTTTGCCCCTAATTTAAGAGCAGCAATGGCAAGAATTCCGGAGCCACAGCCAAAATCGATCACTGTTTTGCCTGTTAAATCCAAACCATCTAACCACTCTAAGCAAAGTGCGGTTGTCGGGTGAGTACCTGTCCCAAAAGCTAAACCAGGATCAAGCATCACATTAACTGCATTTTGATCCGGCACTTCACGCCAGCTTGGACAAATCCATAAACGTTTGCCAAATTGCATTGGGTGGAAGTTATCCATCCATTCACGTTCCCAATCTTTATCCTCGATTTGCTCAATTTTGTAAGCGGTGTTTTCATCTAAATGATTTGCTTGTTTAAGCAAACTCACAATTTCATTCATATCGGTTTCTGCATCAAATAATGCAATCACATCCGTATTTCCCCACAAACGTGTTTCGCCTGGAAGTGGTTCAAAAATCGGTGTATCTTGGCTATCCATAAATGTGACCGAAACTGAGCCAATTTCTTCTAAAAAATCGCTAATTTTCTCAGCTTTTTCATTTGTACTATTTAAGCGAATTTGAATCCACGCCATCTTCTTTTCCTTTTAATTAATTTCTTTATGTAACCATCTGGGTAATAAACTTACGCCTAGGGCTGAAACCACAATAATGATAATTCCAAGCGCTGAAACAAGTGAAACCTCTTCGTTGAGTAATAATACTGCCAAAAAGACACCAAAAATCGGCTCAAGTGCGGTCAAAATTCCCGAGATTTTTGCATCCACCGAATTTAAGCCTTTATTCCACAACCAAAAGGCAAACCAACTACATGCTACACCGAGATAAATCAAACCGAAGAAACCAAGCCAGTTAAAATGGATATCCCAGTTTTCCGTCAGCAATAAAGTAAATGGCAGCATGGTGATGCTTGCTAACACAATCGAAATGGATGTATAGGCTTGTGCTGAAACCGTTGCCACCACTTTTTTCGTCCAACGCAAACAACAAGCAAACACAATACTTGCCGCCACTACTAAGGAGCAACCCAATAAACTAATTTCACTTGAGCCTTCATTTCCTTGCCCACCTAAAATTAAAATGGCTACGCCTAAAAAGGCAAAAGCCCCACACACCCAATGATACCATTTGGCACGATCTTGAAAGAAAAAATGTCCTACAAAAATCACACATAATGGCTCTAATCCAATCATGGTCGTTGCGCTCGCCGCGCTTGTATATTTTAAACCTATAAATTGCAGCAAAAAGGTCGCGGTATAATTGAAAAAACCTAGCCACCAAAGCTGTTTTCGCATCGGTTTAGACACGCCTTTCCAACGACGAAAAAAGAGTGGCATCACAATAATCGCCGCCATTAATAAACGGGCTTGGATCATCAAAATGGTGTCCATCATTGTAAAGGTGTATTTAGCGGCAACAAAGGCACTACTCCAAATAAACAATGCTAGAATTTGATAAACCATAAAGTGCGGTCCATTTTTACTGTTTTTTTGTGCCGAATTGGTTACCCAAGATGAAAGCAATCAAGCCAAATACAAGTGCAGGTACAATCGCATTAAAACCAAATAGTTTGATACCAAATTGAGTCAACAACACATAACTGCTTAATCCCACCACCATTGAGCTTATTGCACCTGCTGCATTTGCTTTATCCCAATAAATGCCTAATACAATCACCCAAAGGAATGCTGCTTCTAATCCACCGAAAGCAAATAGATTCAACCAAATAATCATATCAGGTGGATTCAGTGCCGCGAGAATTAACAACGCCGATAAAATTAGTGTAATGACTGATGAAATACGGCTAATTCGTTTTTCATTCTTCGCTGCTTCAGGTTTGCTTGCAAGATATAAATCTTTCACAAAAATTGAGGAGGATTGAATGAGTTGTGCATCAACTGTGGACATAATCGCCGACATTGGCGCGGCTAAGAAAATTCCAGCAACAATAGGTGGAAGTACTTCCAACATTAAGGTTGGAATGACTTTATCTGATACTGTTAAATCTGGCACAACGGCACGTCCTAAAGCGCCCGCCAAATGCATCCCTAACATAATGACTGAAAGGACAATCGTACCAATGAGCATGCCTCGATGTAAGGCTTTACTGTCTTTGAAAGCCATGCAACGCACGGCTGTATGTGGTAAACCTACCACACCGAAACAGACTAAGATCCAAAATGATGCCATAAATTGAAAATCAAGCATCTCATTCGGGCCGTAAGGGCTCACTAAACTCGGATCAATTTCAGTTAATTTATTGACCGCACTTTCTACGCCACCGAGATGGTAAATCACGCCCACTAATAGTACGATTGTGCCAAAAATCATTACCGTACCTTGAATCGTATCGGTTAACACGACGGCTCGGAAACCACCAATAAAAGTATAAATGCCAACCGTTAAGGCAAAAATAAGCAAGGCATGAGTGTAAGGAATCCCTATCGTGGTTTCGAGCAATCTTGCGCCACCAATAAATTGCACAACCATAGCGGCAAAGAAGGCAAGCAACAATGCTAGACTGGAAATCCAAACGAGATATTTATTTTTATAACGATAGAAAAATAAATCATTGATAGTAAGCGCATTAGTCTCGCGAGAAAGTAATGCAAACTTTTTGCCCAATGCACCTAATGCTAACCACACTGCCGGCACTTGGATCATGGCGAGTAATACCCAACCTAGCCCATATTTATAGGCAGCCCCTGGTCCACCAACAAAAGAACTGGCGCTGGCATAAGTGGAAGCCGTTGTCATCGCAAGGACAAAGCCCGTCATGGAGCGATTTCCTACATAATATTCCGTAAGGAAATCACCTTTACTGCGTTTTACATAAGCAAATAATGCTGCGCCAAAGATGAAGACTAAATAGATAGCTAATGGGAGAATAATACCTAAATTCATTATTTATTCTCCTTTGACTCAACATCTAGCGGGATATCTAAAAAGACAATTTTGACAATCCAATACCCAATGACTACAAACAAAATGGGTAAATAAATACAGGATAATTCAAACCACAACGGAAAACCTATCGGTCCAGGCGAGTCTTTGGGTAAATAAGCACAAACACACCATCCAATTACATAAAAAATAGCTAACCCTAATGCCCAGCGCGCCTCCTTGGCGGCTTGTTTATATCGTTGTGAAAGTTCCATTCTGAGTTCCTGTTAAAAAATTTTATCTATTATAAATCTAAATTAGATATTTATTTCTATCTCAAGTATAAAAATAAAGCAAGCTCAAGGCTTGCTTTTAAATTGACAGAAAATTTCTAATTTTTTCTAGCACCAAAGACACCCATTGCATCTTTTCCTTTGTAAGTTCCTGCGACCTCTTCAGCATCTTTTCCATAGAACCCACCTTCGGTATGAACACCTTTCTCGCTTGTTCCACTAAATTGATTGCCTTGAATTTTGGCAGATAAGGAAACATCATCAAAATGTACATTAGGAGAAAGAGCTCCCCCTGCAATCCCATTTGATACAAGAACATCCTTATAGCCTGTTTTGGCTAAAGAAATTGTTCCATTTAATGTTTTATCTGCGAAATTAGCCGTTAGTTTTACGAATGATAAGTTAGAATCTAAGTAATCAGCCCGCTTCTCTACATGCATACCATTTCCAGTATAATTTGCAGTACCTGATTGTGGCATTTCTGTTGTTGGATTTACACCAAATGCGACATAATAATCAGAACCTAAAGCAGGCTCCGTAAATTTTCCCCAACGAATATTTTTATAGTTTTTGCCACTAATAGAACGCAATTCAGGAGAATCTGCCTGTAGCACTTCTTTCTCATTAGTTCCAATGACTGGACGTTCGTAATACCCTGATGGAATAATTTCAATTTCTTGACCTTCAACATTAACAAGATTAACGTTATTGTCATCATGTATTTGTCTTTCAATGACCGTCACTGTTTTATCTTCTTTATTAACCTCAAAACCCACTCGTTTAAGCACGATTTGTTCTTCATTTTTTGGTTGTTCCACTGGTTTTACTGGCTCAGTTGGTTTTACTGTCTCAGCTGGTTTCACTGTCTCAGCTGGTTTCACTGTCTCAGCTGGTTTCACTGTCTCAGCTGGTTTCACTGTCTCAGCTGGTTTCACTGTCTCAGCTGGTTTTACTGGCTCAGCTGGTTTTACTGGCTCAGCTGGTTTTACTGGCTCAGTTGGTTTTGCTTGATCAGCTGGTTGAGTATTGCTATCACCGCTACTTCCACAGGCGGCTAACGTTACAGTTGCCAAAATTGTTAAACTTAATTTAGAGAGATTAAATTTCATTGTTTTTCCTTAGGTAAAAATAAATAGGTGCATATTATAAAGAGACTTAAGATATCTTTTCAAAGAAAATATATTAATGATCAAAAAGATATAAAAATGGCTAACTTACGTTAGCCGTTTCATTTTAATCATGCATCCCTAATTTCTTCTCTAAATAGTGGATATTTGCACCACCTTTTTGGAAGTTTTCATCTTCAAGAATGAGTTCATGAAGTGGGATATTTGTTTTGATACCGTCAATGATCGTCTCTGATAATGCATTTTGCATACGACGGATTGCAACATCACGAGTATCACCGTATGTGATTAATTTTGCGATCATAGAATCATAATGCGGAGGAACAGTATAACCACCATACACATGAGAATCCCAACGAACGCCTAAACCACCTGGTGAGTGTAAGTGTGCCACTTTACCTGGAGATGGTAAGAATGTTTTTGGATCTTCTGCATTGATACGACATTCAATCGCATGACCTTTCACTTTAATATCTTCTTGTTTGTAAGAAAGTGGTAAGCCAGCCGCAATACGCAATTGTTCTTTCACTAAATCTACACCGGTGATCATTTCTGTTACTGGGTGTTCTACTTGAATACGAGTATTCATTTCGATGAAATAGAACTCACCATTTTCATATAAAAATTCAAATGTACCTGCACCGCGATAGCCAATTTCAACACAAGCCTTCGCACAGCGAGAACCAATATCACGACGAACTTCTTCGGTAATACCTGGTGCGGGTGCTTCTTCCACAACTTTTTGGTGACGGCGCTGCATAGAACAATCACGTTCAGCAAGATAGATTGCATTACCGTGTGTATCCGCTAAAACTTGAATCTCAATATGGCGTGGATTTTCTAAATATTTTTCCATGTAAACCATATCATTGTTAAACGCGGCTTTTGCCTCTGCTTTTGTCATCGCAATGGATTCTTCAAGTGCATCTTCGCTACGTACCACGCGCATACCACGACCACCGCCGCCGCCAGATGCCTTGATAATAATTGGATAGCCAATACGTTTTGCAATTTCTTTATTTTTCGCGATATCACTACCTACTGGGCCATCTGAACCCGGTACACAAGGCACGCCCGCTTTTTTCATTGCTTTAATCGCAGAAACTTTATCCCCCATCAAACGAATAACGTCTGCAGTTGGACCAATAAAGATAAAACCAGAACGCTCTACTTGCTCTGCAAAATCCGCGTTTTCAGAAAGGAAACCATAACCAGGGTGAATCGCATCCGCACCGGTTACTTCTGCTGCAGCAATAATAGCAGGAATATTTAAATAACTTTTTACAGATGGCGCAGGTCCGATACAAACTGTTTCATCTGCAAGTAACACGTGTTTTAAATCACGGTCAGCGGTAGAGTGAACCGCCACGGTTTTAATGCCTAATTCTTTACAGGCACGCAAAATACGCAGTGCAATTTCACCACGGTTAGCAATCACAACTTTTTCTAACATAACAATTTCCACTTGGGTGAAAAAATGGCGAGAAAGCTCGCCATTTCAGATTGATAGGGATTATTCGATAACGATTAATGGTTGGTCAAACTCAACCGCTTCGCCATCATTTACTAAGATTGCTTTAACCACACCAGCTTTATCTGCTTCGATACGGTTCATCATTTTCATTGCTTCAACGATACAAAGTGCATCGCCTACTTTGACAGTTTGCCCCACTTCCACAAAAGCTTTCGCTTCTGGGCTTGGGCTACGGTAGAATGTCCCTACCATTGGTGAACGCACTTGGTGGCCAGAAATTTCAGCCGCTGGCGCTTCAGCAGGCGCTGCTGCCGCTGGAGCCACTGCAGGAGCCGCAACGGGTGCGACAGGCGCCGCTGCATATTGAATTGCAGCAGGTGCAACTGCTGGTGCTGCACGACTAATACGTACTGTACCTTCTTCTTCTTGCACTTCTAATTCAGTGATACCCGATTCTTCTACTAATTCAATCAGTTTTTTGATTTTACGAATGTCCATACGCTCTTCCTAAAAATATTAATGAATTTTCAACCGCACTTTCAAAATTCACTCCAAAGTGCGGTCATTTTGAAACCTGTTTTTTGTGTCGGCAAGATTACCGCAAAATCACGTACTTTGCGATAAATTTCTGCGAAAATCTGTAAATTTTGTGAAATTTTATGCTTTTTTATTTAAAAAATCTAACGCGAATTGGAGAGCAAACTCATAGCCTTTCGCACCTAAGCCACAAATCACCCCTTCAGCCACATCACTAAAGTAAGAATGGTGACGGAATGGCTCGCGCTTATGTACATTAGACAAATGGATTTCAACAAAAGGAATTGACACAGCAAGCAATGCATCACGCAATGCAACACTGGTATGCGTATAAGCTGCTGGGTTAATTAAAATAAAATCCACTTTTTGAAAACTTTGATGAATCTTATCGATTAACTTTTCTTCGCTATTTGCTTGAAAGCACGCCAAATTCACATCATGCTGTGCCGCGAGTTTTGCCACATTTTCTTCAATGGCAGATAACGAAAGCGAACCATAATGTTTCGGCTCTCTTGCGCCCAACATATTTAAGTTTGGGCCATTTAACAGCAAAATATTGAATTTTTTTGACATTTTCACATCCTTTAACTTGTGCGAATTATAGCGATTTTTTGTGTAATGGTGGTCGTATCTCTATACAATTTTGGTAATAAATTCTGAATTTAAATCAATTAGCGGTAAATCTGAGCCCGGCCACGCACGTAATACCTGATGTTGCATCAAATTCAACGTATCTAATCCTGGCGTCACATTAGGTGTATATTGTGCCGCGATACGAGCGAGCTGAGTCAATCCTAAGCTACTTTCAATGCTCGAGCTAATTACTGCTTTTATGCCTAAACTATGTGCTTGTGCGATCAGTTTTTGACAATCTTGTAGCGAACCAACCAGTGTTGGTTTAATCACAATGGTACTTAAGTGCGGTTCTTTTTCTACAAGAAAATCTGGCTCACGCACACTTTCATCCCAAGCAATATTAATGCCTGTCTGAGCTGCAAACTGGCGGCTTTCTTCACGGGTTTTACAAGGTTCTTCTAGAAATTGAATACGTGAACGATGTTGCGGTTTTACTTTCTCCGCAAATTTTAATGCCTTTTCTAAAGTCCATTGGCGATTCGCATCTAGACGTAATTGCAAATCAGGAATAGCTTCAAGAAACATATCCGTCATCAAGCCATCACGATTCGCTTCATACATGCCAACTTTGATTTTAGCCACTTTGTCACCTGGCATTTGATTAAGTTCTGCATATAACTCATCTGGATCGCCATAACACAACGGTGCGGTATGATAGTTACCTTCCTCATTTAAATAACGTTTCATCTCATCCATCGCCGTGCTAATACCGAAGGCAACAGAAGGATAACAACCCTCAAGGGGGACTCTTGGTGCTTCGCAGCTTGCATGACACCAATTTGTCAGCCATTCAATGGCTTGCTCTTGCGCTTGTTCTATGGTTTCTTCACTAAACCCAGGCAAAGGTGCAATCTCTCCCCATCCATCACGGCTGCAAGCTACACGCACAATCAAGCCTTCACGGCGTTTTAAAAAACGTCCACGTAGGATCAACTGACTATCGACTGGGATAGAATAACGATAAAGATTAAATGATTTGGTTTCCATCTTGTTCTCCTTGATGGCAAAAGTGCGGTTAAAAACACACTGATTTTAACCGCACGCATTCTATTTAAAAGGCACTTGTTTCATAAATAATTTACGTTTTACTCTCATAAATTCGTTTATGATTCTTTCAAAGACTGAAAATTTCGTTTGATTTTCACAAACCAACTCTCGGCCTTTTTGCAAACTACTTTCAAAAGGCTTATCCGGATTCACAACAAAATCTTGCACACAAATCCCTGGTGAAAGCTGAACCACTTTGTAATCCTTTAAATTCAAAAAATGCTCAAAGATAAGAGAATCAATGGCCACCTCAAGGGGTTTATTTTTCACCTGTTCGAGAAGATATTTAGCGCCTTTCGCTGTCACGGTATAACCCGCCGTTCCTGATTGCTTAAATGTTATGGGATAAATCTTTCTATCATACTTTGCTGGTCTAGGCGCGCGAAATACCATTCTTCCATTAGCTTCAAGCTTCAATACATCAATATCATCAGGCAAATAATCGACTTCTAACAGCTCTTTTGCATTCTCGCCTAAGTAAATATCATCTTCAAAAATATTGATATAATCCAAGTTCTTTTCTACTGCTAAATTCCATAGTGAGATATGACTTAACGCACAACCGATTTCCCCATCCCATAATTTAGCTTCTGAAGAGCGATCTAAAATAATATTAAATTTCTTTGCAACATCCTCAATACGATCTGGTGTCACTGCATCAAAAAATGAAAAAAGGATATTTTGCCGATCAAATTCTTGTTCAATATGTTTGCGACGTTTTGTTTCTCTGGTTAAGCTAATCACATAATTATGTTGTTTCACACAGGACATAAAATAATTCTAAAATATGAATAAGGATCGAGATATATCATGATAAGGCGGTTAAAAACACACTGATTTCTAACCGCACTTCTTATGATTAAAATTAAGGATTGCGTCTGAATTTGCTGAAGTCTGGTGCGCGTTTTTCGTTGAACGCGTTACGACCTTCTTGCCCTTCTTCAGTCATATAGAACAACATGGTTGCATTACCCGCGAGTTCTTGTAAACCTGATTGACCATCACAGTCTGCATTTAATGCGGCTTTCAAGCAACGTAATGCAATTGGGCTGTTACGTAACATTTCACGACACCAACGCACAGTTTCTTTTTCTAAATCAGCATAAGGCACGACAGTGTTCACTAAGCCCATATCTAATGCTTCTTGCGCATTATATTGACGGCATAAGAACCAAATTTCGCGGGCTTTTTTCTGACCGACTAAACGCGCCATATAGCTTGCGCCCCAGCCACCGTCAAATGAACCTACTTTAGGACCCGTTTGACCAAAAATCGCATTCTCTGCTGCAATGGTTAAATCACATAACATATGAAGTACGTGGCCGCCACCAATTGCGTAACCTGCCACCATTGCTACAACTGGTTTTGGACAAGTACGAATATCACGTTGGAAATCCAATACATTTAAATGATGCACACCGCTTTCATCTTTGTAACCGCCGTAGTCACCACGAATTTTTTGGTCACCACCAGAACAGAATGCTTTTTCGCCTTCACCGGTTAATACAATCACGCCAATTTTTTCATCGAAACGAGCATTAGAAAATGCATGGATCATTTCTTTAACTGTTTGCGGACGAAATGCATTGCGCACTTCAGGACGGTTAATAGTGATTTTTGCAATACCATCAGTCGATTTGTGGAAACGAATATCAGTATAACCTTCGCTATGATCAACCCACTCAACTGGTGCATATAAAACATCATCTTTTGGATTTTGCATTGTTCTTTCCTTTATAAGTGTAAAAAGTGCGGTCATTATAGCGGAAGTTTTTTAGTTCGGGAAAGAAAATCACTTCTCAATTAGAGAATCACTTTACAATCAGATTGTTGTTGCTAAAATTTTGCCATTCTAGATGTTATAAGGAAATTTAAGTGAGAAAATTTATTATTTTGGGCGCAACTGTACTCTTAAGTGCTTGTGGTTTATTTGGCCCATCACAATCGCCGATCCCCGCAGAATTTGCACAAGCGGATTACCTCCTTTCAGATGTGAATGCAAAAACATGGGCTACGGCAAGTAAACAAGCTGAACAATGTATCTACCCGAATTTAACCCGTATTCAGCAACAACATTTTGCAAAAGAAGATAGCTACATTCATTCTCAATATGTCTTTTTCTATCCGTTAGAAAAAATCATCGGGGAAGACTATGTGAAAATGATTCAAAAAGATGAAAAATCGATGAACTATGCGACCTATCAATTTAAGAAATTCCGTACAGAAGTCGGTGATGTCGAGCCATTAGAACCTAAAGCTTGTCAAATCTTGCGTACTCAGGCAAAAGAAGATTTGGATGTCGTGAAAGGTCAATATGTAAATGGCATGGTGGATGAAACGAAGAATGACGACGGCACATTGAAGAAAACAGGTGATGGTATTGCCACCAATCAGAACAAATTCTTCTTTGATATTATCAAATGGGGTTCTGCTCTTCTTCTCTAATTTTTTCATTATTTTCTATAAAAACAACGGCGTAAATATTTTTACGCCGTTTTTGTATTCAGCGAAAACGATTACGATCAAAAAAAGCTTAGATTTTAAGTAAAAAAGCAAAATAGCCATTTAAATTAAAGTCATTTTCAGCTAGTCTAACTGGAAATATTTTTTACAAGGAGAAAACATCATGACAACGCTTTTTGATATCGCACAAAACTGGTTAAACCAAGATCCTGATGCTGAAACTCACGCAGAATTAACCGCACTTTTAACGGCGGCGAAAAATGGTGATGAAAAAGCACACGCTGAATTACAAGCTCGCTTTAGTGACCGTTTACAATTTGGTACTGCAGGGCTTCGCGGGCCTTTACAAGCAGGCTCTATGGGTATGAACCGTGTTTTAGTGGCACAGGCAGCGGGCGGTTTAGCGGATTATTTAAAAGATTACGACAAACAGCCTTCTATCGTGATTGGTTACGATGGTCGTAAAAACTCTGATGTTTTCGCTCGTGATACCGCTGAAATCATGGCGGGTGCAGGCGTGAAAGCTTATTTACTTCCACGTAAATTACCTACTCCAGTATTAGCTTACGCAATCCAATATTTTGACACCACTGCGGGTGTTATGGTTACCGCAAGCCACAACCCACCGGAAGATAACGGTTATAAAGTTTATTTAGGTAAAGCGAACGGCGGTGGCCAAATCGTTTCGCCTGCTGACAAAGATATCGCAGCCTTGATCGATAAAGTCGCAGCAGGTAATGTAAAAGATTTACCTCGTAGCCAAGATTATGTGGTGTTAGATGATGAAGTGGTTAACGCTTATATCGAAAAAACCGCTTCTCTTGCTAAAGAGCCTAAATCAGATATTAACTACGTTTATACCGCAATGCACGGTGTAGGCTATGAAGTATTAAGCAAAACCTTAACCAAAGCAGGTCTTCCACAACCTCATATTGTGGCAGAACAAGTATGGCCAGATGGCACATTCCCAACGGTAAACTTCCCTAACCCAGAAGAAAAAGGTGCATTAGATTTAGCGATTAAAGTAGCAAAAGAACACAATGCAGAATTCATTATTGCGAATGACCCTGATGCAGACCGTTTAGCAGTGGCTGTTCCAGATGCACAAGGTAACTGGAAACCTTTACACGGTAACGTAGTAGGTTGCTTCTTAGGTTGGTATTTAGCAAAACAATATCATGTAAAAGGTGAGAAAGGCGTATTAGCGTGTTCTTTAGTGTCTTCTCCTGCACTTGCTGAAATTGCGAAAAAATACGGCTTCCAATCAGAAGAAACCTTAACTGGTTTCAAATACATCGGTAAAGTTCAAGGCTTATTATTCGGTTTCGAAGAAGCGCTTGGTTACTTAGTAGACCCAGATAAAGTACGCGATAAAGATGGTATTTCTGCAGCTATCGTATTCTTAGATTTAGTGCGTAACTTGAAAGCTCAAGGCAAAACCTTAGCGGATTACGCCAATGACTTCACACAAGAATTCGGTGCTTATGTAAGTGGTCAAATTTCTATTCGTGTAAGCGATTTATCTGAAATTGGTAAATTAATGGCTGCACTTCGCAACACGCCTCCAGCAGAAGTAGGTGGTGTTAAAGTGGCACAATTCATCGACCACACTAAAACTGACCGCAAAAGCGACATCCTTGTATTCGTATTAGAAAACGGTAGTCGTTTAATCGTTCGTCCATCTGGTACTGAACCGAAAATCAAGTTCTATCTTGATGCTCGCGGTAAAGATCCAAAAGACGCGGATCACGTTTTAGCACAATTTGATGAAGGCGTTCGTCAAATCCTTCGTCAAGATGCTTACGGCAAACAAGATTGCTAATTGAGCAAACTATTAAATAATAAAAAACGCTAGGTTTGATGCCTAGCGTTTTATTTTTGCTTATTTCAATGCAAGTTGTAACTTACCCTGATATTTTTCCAATAAAGCCTCTGCTTGAGCACGATCTAATCCACTCAAAATCATCATAATCGCTAATTTCGCATTTTGATCGGCAAGCTTTAATGTCTCTTCTGCGAGTGCTTTATCACAATCCGTAGCTTGCATAACGATACGAATGGCACGAGCTTTCAGTTTTTCATTACTTGCCTGAACATCCACCATTAAGTTTTGATAGCATTTACCCATTAAGATCATAGAAGCCGTAGTCAGCATATTCAGTACTAATTTTTGAGCGGTGCCCGATTTTAAACGGCTCGAGCCAGTTAGCACTTCTGGTCCCACTACCGTATCAATGGCAATATCCACAATATTTGCCATCCCTGAATTCGGATTACTTGCAATCGAAACCGTCACTGAACCTAAACTTTTCGCATATTCCAATGCACCAATCACATAAGGTGTTCGTCCACTTGCGGCAATGCCAACCAATACATCTTTTGAGGAAAATTGAATTGTTTGTAAGTCAATCACGGCTTGTGCTTTACTGTCTTCCGCACCTTCAATTGGATGACGTAATGCGCGCTCGCCGCCTGCAATAATACCTTTCACCATTTCAGGTGACACACCAAATGTTGGTGGGCATTCAGAGGCATCTAATACCCCCAATCGACCACTGGTCCCTGCGCCAATATAGACTAATCGACCACCTTGTTGAAATGCAGCAACAATACATTCGACTGCTTGGGCAATTTGAGGTAAACATTTTTCAATTGCCAAAGGCACTTGTTTATCTTCATCATTCATTAACTGCACAATGTCCAATGCAGACAAGCTATCTACATGCATGGAATTGGGATTCCGTTGTTCAGTAATTAAAGTTGAAAGGGTTTGTAATAAATTCTCTGCCATGGTTTATTCCTTTGGAAAAATCGCCCCTAAACTGACCGCACTTGTGGCGCCCGTCACACTCGGCAAATTAGCGGGTAAATTATGCATACGACGATAAGCCAACCAAGCGAAAGCTGCCGCTTCCACATAATCGATATCAAGATTTAATTCAGTCGTCAGTTGAATACGCCAATTTGGTAATGCCTGTTTTAAACCATTCATGATCGCCTGATTTTTAGCGCCACCACCACAAACAAGTAATCGACATGGTAATATCGTCTGAATATTATTAAGAGCTAAAACAATGCTTTGCACGGTAAATTCTGCCAAAGTGGCTTGCACATCTTGTGGTAAAAGTGCGGTCGTTTTGCCTGCTATTTTTTGAATTTTATTCTCTAGCCAAGCCAAATTAAATAATTCACGCCCTGTGCTTTTCGGTGGTGGAAGCTGAAAGAAATCTTCATCTAATAATGCCGCTAACAAAGCTGAATTCACTTGACCTGAAGCCGCCCATTCACCATTTTTGTCGTAGGCTTTACCTTGATGCTTTTCGATCCATTGGTCGAGCAAGGTATTACCCGTTCCTGTATCAAATCCAATGACAGGCTGTTCGGGTATCAATAAGGATACATTACTAATACCGCCAATATTAAGCACCACTGTTGCCCAGTGAGGATCAAAAAATACCGCTTGATGAAACGCGGGTACCAAAGGCGCGCCTTGTCCACCAAACGCCATATCTTTACGGCGCAAATCACCAACGACCGTAATACCTGTTTTAGCGGCTAATAAATTCATATCACCGATTTGCATGGTAAACGGAAATTGACCTTTTGGGGAATGCCACACTGTTTGGCCATGGCAGCCAATGGCTTCAATCTGTTCTGGTTTTAATTGGTGTTTACGTAAAAAGGCATTTACACAATCCGCATAAAGTAAGCCAAATTGGTGATCGAGTTCACCCAAAGCTTGTAACGAGGTTTCGCCCGATTGAATAAGTGCGGTCACTTTTTCGCGTAAATTTGCTGGCATCGGCGTAAAATCAGCCGCAATTAATTTGGTTTGATTAGATTGGATGTCAGTAAGCGCAATGTCCACCCCATCAAGGCTGGTGCCGGACATAATGCCAAGATAATAAGTCATAATATGCAATTCGTGAGTTTTTCAGAATTATAGCGGATTTTAAAAAAATAAAAAAAGAGAGAACATTGCAGTTCTCTCTTTTCTTCTTATAAGCCATCAATGACTAAATCGTTTTTTAGCTATTGATGGAATAAGGTAACGGTTCAATTTTCATAACGGTTCCATCTTCAGGTAAACGGAAACTTATCCCTTCTTCTAAATCGTTATTCATCACCACTTGTAACCATAAAACGCCGTCAAAATTAACCGCACTTACAATCGTACCGGTTTTACGCCAAGCTGTTTCTAACTGCATTTCAATTTCGCTGCCGATTTTCGGTGTAACCGTTGTTTCACCCGAAAGCACATACATCGCTCGTTTATTGGCGCCACGATATTTGGCTCGCGCGACAGTTTCTTGCCCGATATAACAGCCTTTAGTAAAAGAAATCGCTTGTTCAATCGCTTGTAGATTTAATGCCTGCGGGATAAATTCATTTTGTGTTTCCGCACTCAAGCTTGGTAAGCCCGCTTGAATATCCGCACAAAGCCATTGTTTTTCATCGCCATTAAAGGTGACATCTAACGGTGTTGGATTGATCAAAATTGCACGGTTTTCATCAATATCTAATTGAATCTGCGCGTAAATTCGACCGCACTTTTCACCAATCAAGC
The DNA here is from genome assembly GCF_014931275.1 of Haemophilus parainfluenzae. Lineage (NCBI taxonomy): Bacteria > Pseudomonadati > Pseudomonadota > Gammaproteobacteria > Pasteurellales > Pasteurellaceae > Parahaemophilus > Parahaemophilus parainfluenzae. The sequence goes on along the minus strand of NZ_CP063110.1, from coordinate 837,799 downwards.
CGACAATTTGCCAATCCAACACTTGGAAAGTGACTTTTGAAAACACGGCATATTTTTTTAAATGATCGAGTGGCGCAAATAAATTTTTCGGCATTAAAATCAAAAACTGCTCAGCTGAAAGCTTAATTAAGCGGAATAAGGAATTCATTTTGCCTTTAGGATCACAATGCGCTGTAAGCGTTGAAGCGCCAGCTGCTAAATGCACCACATCACAAGTTAATTGACCTTGCAGATATTTCTCCGCATCCACGCCCGCCACTTCTACCAAATCATAGTGGTTTAATGAAATAAATGTTGCCATGATTTTTCCTATTCAAGGTTTTGAATTTGTTCACGCATTTGTTCAATTAATACTTTCAACTCCACAGCAGAAGCGGTAATATCGGCATTAATGGACTTTGATGCCAAAGTGTTAGATTCACGATTCAGCTCTTGCATCATAAAGTCCAGTTTACGCCCCACTGCTCCACCTTTTTTCAAGATATTATTGGTTTCTTTTACGTGCATTTGCAAACGATCTAATTCTTCTGCCACATCCACACGTTGCGCCAATAAAATCATTTCTTGTTCGACACGTTGTGGATCAAGTTGAATTTTCGCTTCTTCAAAACGTTGCAATAAACGTTCACGCTGCCATTGTAAAACCGCCGGCATTTGTGACCGCACTTTTTCGGCTTCAACGGTGATGCCATCAAGACGTTGTTGAATAATGGCTTGTAGTTTCTCGCCTTCACGGCCACGCATTGCAATAAATTCCACCAATAATTCATCAAAAGCTGTCAACAAATCTTGACTGATCGCATCTAAATCTTGATCAGCCGCTTCCACCACGCCGGGATAACGCAATACATCTGCTAAATTGATTTCACCCTCGCCAGCTTGCGCCTTAATCCATTGTAAAGATTGAATCACTTGATTCGCTAATTCTTTATTTAAATTGAGCTCAGCCGCTGCTTGTTTTTTGCTATCAATACGCAATGAACATTCAATTTTACCGCGAGTAAGATTTTGACGAAGTTTCTCACGCAAAGCATTTTCTAAACCTCGGAATTGCTCTGGCAAGCGGAAAAAGTTTTCCAAATAACGTTGGTTAACCGAACGAATTTCCCAAACCGCATCGCCCCAATCTTTCTTGATTTCAAGGCGTGCAAAGGCTGTCATGCTATAAATCATAAGCGCTCTCCTACTATTGTCTCTCGTCTTAATTGATTTGCCGGCTATTTTATCGGGAAAGTACGGTCATTTCTACCGTACATTTTGTAGAAGAATTTTGTTTCTCCTACTTTACACCCTGTAAACTTTAAAATACAATCATCGTAAATTTATCATTACAACCAAAGGATAGTAAAATGAACAAGACTGTGGGAAGTACCTTGCTTGTGGCAGGAACCATGATTGGTGCGGGAATGTTGGCAATGCCGCTCACCTCTGCGGGAATTGGCTTAACTGCAACTGTTTTCTTATTACTTGGCTTGTGGGCGGTACTTACTTTCACCGCACTTTTATTCGTGGAACTGTATCAAACCGCTGACAGTGATTCAGGGATCGGCACTCTTGCTGCACAATATTTTGGTAAAGCAGGGCGAATTATTTCCACCGCGGTTTTAATTGTCTTCTTATATGCCTTAATTGCCGCTTACGTAAGTGGTGGTGGTTCCTTATTAATGGATTTACTCCCAGCCATGGGCGATAAAGACACCATGAACAAAATCGCGGTGCTTGTATTCACCATTTTCTTCGGTAGTTTTATTGTCATCGGCACACACAGTGTAGATAAAATCAATCGCGTGTTATTCTTTGTGATGATTGCTGCTTTTATCTTAGTGCTCGCGTTAATGCTACCGAACATCAAATTTGATAACTTAATGGCGATGCCAATTGATAACGCTTTAATTATTTCTGCAAGCCCTGTATTTTTCACGGCATTTGGTTTCCATGGTTCCATTCCAAGTTTAAATAAATACTTAAACGGTAATGTGAAATCCTTACGCATTGCGATTTTAGTGGGTTCTGGCATCACGTTATTTGCTTACTTTTTATGGCAGCTTTCTACGCACGGCTTACTCAGCCAAAATGAGTTTTTACAAATTTTACGTGAAGACGCCACGTTAAATGGCTTAGTGAAAGCAACCTTAGAAATCACCCAAAGCCCAATTATTGCGAATGCAGTAAAAATCTTCTCGACTTTGGCTTTAGTAACCTCATTCTTAGGCGTGGCATTAGGTTTATTAGAATGTATCGAAGACTTGCTCAAGCAATCTTTTAATATTCATGCTGGACGCATTTCATTAGGTTTAATGACCTTTATTCCACCGGTGCTTTTCTCCCTTTTCTATCCAGAAGGTTTTATTCTTGCACTAGGTTACGCCGGTCAAATGTTCGCGTTCTACGCAGTGGTTTTACCGGTAGCATTAGTTTGGAAAGCACGTGCGATTCATCCTAACTTGCCATACAGAGTATGGGGCGGTAAAGCATTGTTAGTACTTGTATTGGTGCTTGGGGTGATTATTACTTCAATTCCTTTTGCCATCCGAGCGGGTTATTTACCTTTTGTTGTCGGTTAAAATGAGCGAAAAAAAGACCGCACTTTTAAGGTGCGGTCTCTTTTATTTGTTTTCATATACATGTGCCACTAACTGACCATTCAAGTATTCGCCAATATACACTTGCTCAATCGTCAGGTTCTGTTTTTCTAACTCAGCTTTAACCCATTCTTCATCACGATCAATAATTTCTAAAACATCATCATCTAATTGTCCATCAATAATTAATGGATAACGTAAATCATCATCACCGTATCGAATAATCGAAAGTTGTCCATTTTGTTCAAATACCGCACGTTTAACCGTTTTGATTTCATAAATACCGGCAGCACGTAACTTAAACATGAGGTCATTAGCAGTAATACTGTTTTTCATACATTCAGCAGTTTTTACCTTGCCGTTTGAAATCACCCAAACAGGTTTACCATCAATCAAAGATTTAACTAATTTGTTATGATTTTTGATAAAACGGAGGGTAAAAACCAATAATGTCCAAAGCACGAGCACGAGAGAGAACTGGAATACCCCAATACTATCGCTATAAATCACACCACCAATAATGCCACCTAGCACATAGTTTTGTACCTGATCCATCGCGGAAGTCGGTGCAAGGTTACCTTTTCCCATTAAGTTAATTTGGAGTACCAGTCCAATAATACCCATGGCCAATTTCAAGCCTAATAATGTGTAGCCATCCATTATTTATCCTCCTTATCAATCACAGTAACATTAGGGTTTACTAAGTTAATTGGGGATAAGGTATACGCTGAAAAATCATTATTAAAATGGACTTCGAAATACTGATCCCGAATATTTAAAATCATGCCGTTCATTAATGTACGGCTATTGGTACGAATATCTTCTTTCTGTAAATTTTGACTATCTTTCACCGAATTTAAAAATGTCACCACGCTAGAGATATCAGCTGCATAGACTTCATTTTGCTCATATTGCTTATATTGCACACCGAGCAAGAAAATAATTAATAAAAGAAAGATAATACTGAGATCGCGATATTTGGTTTGTAACCGATGACGTAAATATAAGCTTGTCACCACAAGCAATGCACCTAACGAGACAAAAATGGCGATATATTTAAAATAACCTTCAAAAGACATCGCATTTTCTAAAAAAGCAAAAGAGAAAAAAGACATTTGTCATTCCTAATTTTAAAGAGAAAAACAGGTTGCTACTGTAGCACAACGAAAACTGACTAGCTATTTTTATCACAGAAATTAAATTCGTTTTTCCGAAAAATCCCTTTTATAATGACCGCACTTTTGAAACAAAAAGAGAAAAATATGAAAGCAATTCAGCCCGAAGATCAGGGATATTGGCTATTCACCAAAGGATCGACGCTTTATTGGCAGGAAAATGATCTGCCTTTTGGAACAGCAAAGGAACTCGGCCTCACAACACAAAAAGTAATGTTGCTCGGGAAATGGAAATCACAACCTTTATGGCTTGTGGCAGAAAATGATCAAGATGAACGAGAATACCTTTCCTTACGGAGTTTGTTGTCATTGCCGACTGAAGATTTTCATTTATTAAGCCGAGGTGTGGAAATCAATCATTTTTTGAAAACCCACCAATTCTGCGGAAAGTGCGGTCAAAAAGCGGAACAAACTCACGATGAGCTAGCGGTTCAATGCACAAGTTGTGGCTATCGTACTTACCCCGTTATTTGCCCTTCGATTATTGTCGCCGTTCGCCGTGGCACAGAGATTTTATTAGCCAACCATAAACGCCATTACACGCCAGGCAAAGCAGGTATTTACACCACGCTAGCCGGTTTTGTAGAAGTGGGTGAAACCTTCGAAAATGCGGTTCGTCGCGAAGTCTTTGAAGAAACGGGTATTCGCATTAAAAATATTCGCTATTTCGGTAGCCAACCTTGGGCATTCCCTAATTCACAAATGGTGGGCTTTTTAGCTGATTACGACAGCGGAGAAATTCAACTGCAAGAAACAGAACTGCATGATGCACAATGGTTTTCTAGTACTGCCCCCTTGCCAGAATTACCGCCAACAGGTACTATCGCACTCAAATTAATTAATGCGACGCTTGAGCTTTGTAAAGCGGAACAAAATAAATAAAGGAAAGTCCATGTCTGAATTAAAAAATGATCGTTATTTAAAAGCCTTATTACGTGAACCAGTGGATATGACCCCCGTATGGATGATGCGCCAAGCGGGACGCTATTTGCCTGAATATAAAGCAACACGTGCAGAAGCGGGCGATTTTATGTCTCTTTGCCGCAATGCGGATTTAGCTTGTGAAGTTACCTTACAGCCACTTCGTCGCTATGCTTTAGACGCAGCTATTTTGTTCTCAGATATTTTAACTATTCCTGATGCGATGGGATTAGGCTTAAGTTTTGGTGCAGGTGAAGGCCCGAAATTTGCCCATCCAATTGAAAACAAAAGTGCGGTCGAAAATTTACCGATTCCTGACCCTGAAGGCGAACTTCAATATGTGATGAATGCTGTTCGCACAATTCGTCGCGAACTAAAAGGCGAAGTGCCACTGATTGGTTTCTCTGGTAGTCCGTGGACACTGGCAACTTATATGGTTGAAGGTGGTAGCAGCAAAACCTTCAATAAAATCAAAAAAATGATGTATGCCGAACCGCAAACTTTGCATCTTTTATTAGATAAAGTAGCGGATTCCGTGATCTTATACTTAAACGCTCAAATCAAAGCTGGTGCACAAGCGGTCATGGTGTTTGATACCTGGGGCGGTGTATTAGGTCATCGTGAATATTTAGACTTCTCTCTGCAATATATGCACAAAATCGTCGAGGGTTTAATTCGTGAACACGATGGTCGTAAAGTACCGGTAACCTTATTTACTAAAGGCGGCGGGTTATGGTTAGAAGCCATGGCAAATACAGGCTGTGATGCACTCGGATTAGACTGGACAGTTAATTTGGCTGATGCGAAAGCGCGTGTGGGCCATAAAGTGGCACTACAAGGCAATATGGATCCAAGTGTGTTATATGCACCTGCAGAGCGTATTGAGCAAGAAGTGCAGTCAATTTTAGCTGATTTTGGTCAAGGCAGCGGACATGTATTTAACTTAGGCCATGGAATCCACCAAGACGTGCCAGAAAGTGCACCAAAAATCTTCGTGGATGCCATCCATGAGTTCTCTAAAGCCTATCATAAATAAGCGAGAAGAAAATGCGAAACCCAATTCACAAGCGCCTCGAAAATGTTGAAAGCTGGCAACATCTGACCTTTATGGCTTGCTTATGCGAACGCATGGCACCGAACTTTGCCCTGTTTTGCCAAATGACCGAACAGGAGCAAGCAGAAAAGACCTATCACAACATTTTAAACTTAGTGTGGGAATTTCTGACGGTTAAAGGGGCGAAAATCAATTTCGAGAACCAATTAGAGAAGCTCGAAGAGATTATTCCTGATGTGAATGATTATGACTTCTTTGGTGTGGTACCCGCTCTCGATGCTTGTGAAGCATTAGGTGAATTATTACATGCTATTATCGCAGGCGAAACACTCGAAAAAGCGATTCAAATCAGCCAAATTTCGTTAGGTACGGTTTGTTCTTTGTTAGAAACACAAGAAAATCGTGATCTTTCTGAGAGCGAACTAAAAAGCCGTGAAGAAATTGAAGAGGAGCTAGACCTTCAATGGCAAATCTATCGCTTACTCAAAGACTGTGAAAAACGCGATGTAGACCTGATTTTATCCCTCCGAAATGAGATCAAACAGGAGGGAATCTCCAATATTGGTATAAAAATTGAGCAATAACGTGAGATTTGTCACAATTTTTACAAATCGAGCTTTTATTTCCCGCTCAGTTAGATTAGACTTGCCAAGCCGTAGCAGTTAAAAGCTACGCTTATTTAAATAGAGTCAAATTTTAATTTAACAGAAGGTACAAATTTATGAACAAAACAGATTTAATCGATGCAATTGCAAGTGCAGCTGAATTAAACAAAAAACAAGCTAAAGCTGCATTAGAAGCTACTCTAGCGGCGATTACTGGCAGCCTTAAAAAAGGTGAACCTGTACAATTAATCGGTTTCGGTACATTCAAAGTAAACAAACGTGCTGCACGTACTGGCCGTAACCCACAAACTGGTGCAGAAATCAAAATCGCAGCATCTAAAGTTCCAGCTTTCGTATCTGGTAAAGCATTAAAAGACGCAATCAAATAATTAGTCTTAAAACAGATTTTAATTAAACCCTGCTTTGTCAGGGTTTTTTGTTGCCTAAATTTTAGCTTTACAATCATCATTTTGTCGATATAATTCCGAACCGAAACTTATTACGGGACATAAATAATGAAACGAAACATTCAACACCGAAATACCCAACAGCGCAGACATGCCATCATGCAACTGCTGCAAGAACAAGGTGAAGTCAGTGTAGAACAGCTAGTACAATTATTTGACACTTCTGAAGTGACGATTCGAAAAGATCTCACTGCATTAGAAAGTAATGGTTTCCTTCTTCGTAAATACGGTGGTGCCATTTTAATGCCACAAGAAATCATCGAAGAAGAACAAGATGATGAACTTTCGCAACGAAAGTTAGTCTTAGCAAAAGCAGCCGCAGAACGTATTCGTGATCACAATCGCATTATTGTAGATAGTGGCAGCACGACCGCAGCATTGATTAAGCAGCTTAATCGTAAACAAGGCTTAGTTGTGATGACAAATTCGCTTTCTGTGGCCACAGCATTACGTTCACTCGAAAATGAACCGACACTCTTAATGACGGGAGGCACTTGGGATACACGTTCTGAATCTTTCCAAGGCAATATTGCCGAGCAAGTGCTACGTTCTTATGATTTTGACCAATTATTTATTGGTGCCGATGGCATTGATTTAGAACGTGGTACAACGACATTTAATGAGTTGGTTCGCTTAAGCCAAGTGATGGCTGAAGTATCTCGCGAAGTGATCGTGATGGTGGAATCACAAAAAATTGGCAGAAAAATGCCAAATGTGGAATTAACCTGGCAGCAAATTGATGTGCTGATTACCGATAACAAATTATCTCAGGCCGACAAAGAAGTCATAATGGCGCAAGGCGTAGAAGTAATTTGTGTAAATGTGGCATAAAGTGCGGTCAGAAAAATAAAACTTTTAATTTTAGTAAATAAGGAAAAACTATGTGTGGTATTGTTGGTGCGGTAGCACAACGTGATGTAGCAGAAATTTTAATTAATGGTTTACACCGCTTAGAGTATCGTGGTTATGACTCTGCAGGTGTTGCTGTCGTGGATCCAAACCATGAATTACACCGCGTGCGCTGCTTGGGTAAAGTAAAAGCCCTTGATGAAGCAGTTGCAGTAAAACCATTAATCGGTGGTACAGGGATTGCGCACACGCGTTGGGCAACCCATGGTGAACCATCTGAAGCCAATGCTCACCCGCATACTTCGGGTAACTTTGCTGTCGTACATAATGGCATCATCGAAAATCATGAAGAATTACGTGAATTGCTTAAATCTCGTGGTTATGTGTTCAATTCTCAAACCGATACAGAAGTGATCGCTCACCTAGTTGAATGGGAAATGCGTACAGCCTCTACTCTGCTTGAAGCAGTACAAAGAACTGTAAAACAACTTACTGGTGCATACGGCATGGTGGTATTAGATCGCGAACATCCAGAACATTTAGTGGCTGCACGTTCAGGCAGCCCATTAGTAATTGGTTTAGGGATTGGTGAAAATTTCCTGGCATCTGACCAACTCGCGTTATTAAGCGTGACTCGTCGTTTCATCTACTTAGAAGAAGGCGACATTGCAGAAATTACACGTCGTACCGTGGATATTTACGATGCAAATGGTCAAAAAGTAGAACGTGAGGTGCACGAATCTAACCTTGAAAATGATGCGGCAGAAAAAGGCAAATTCCGCCATTTCATGCAAAAAGAAATCTATGAGCAACCAAATGCATTAATCAACACCATGGAAGGGCGTATCCTTCATAATAACGTGATTGTGGATGCTATTGGTAATGGCGCAACAGAAATCTTAGAAAAAGTTGAACACATTCAAATCGTGGCTTGTGGTACCTCTTATAATGCAGGGATGACCGCTCGTTACTGGTTTGAAGCACTTGCTGGCGTGAGCTGTGATGTCGAAATCGCATCTGAATTCCGCTATCGCAAATTTGTCACTCGCCCAAATAGCTTGTTAGTGACTATTTCTCAATCAGGTGAAACGGCGGATACCCTTGCAGCACTTCGTCTTGCAAAAGAAAAAGGTTACATGGCTGCCTTAACGATCTGTAACGTATCAAGTTCATCTTTAGTACGTGAATCGGATCTTGCATTCATGACTCGTGCAGGCGTTGAAGTCGGTGTGGCATCAACCAAAGCATTTACCACTCAGTTGGCAGCATTATTAATGTTGGTGACCGCGATTGGTAAAGTAAAAGGTAATATCTCAGGCGAACAAGAAGTAGAAATTGTAAAAGCGTTACAATCACTTCCGGCTGAAATTGAAAAAGCCCTTGCCTTTGATAAAGACATCGAAACATTAGCAGAGGACTTCGCTGAGAAAAACCATGCGCTTTTCTTAGGTCGTGGTGAGTTCTACCCTATCGCAATGGAAGCTTCGTTGAAATTAAAAGAAATTTCTTATATCCATGCTGAAGCTTATGCGGCAGGTGAATTAAAACACGGTCCATTAGCGTTAATCGATGCGGATATGCCGGTTATCGTGGTTGCACCAAACAATGAATTACTTGAAAAAGTGAAATCAAACATTGAAGAAGTGCGTGCGCGTGGTGGTCAACTTTATGTGTTCGCCGATAAAGAAGCGGGCTTCACACCAAGCGAAGGCATGAAAATCATCACCATGCCAAAAGTGAATGAAATTATTGCACCAATTTTCTACACCGTTCCAATGCAATTATTGTCATACCACGTGGCATTAATTAAAGGAACCGACGTGGATCAACCTCGTAACTTAGCAAAATCGGTAACCGTAGAATAAAGTGCGGTTGAAAATCAGCATGTTTTAATACAAAAAAGCACAGGTTTAATCCTGTGCTTTTTGTTTAAATAAACCGATAACCGTTTTCTGTTACTTCCAGAATTGAGGCATAATCCTTTCGCCAATCGCCTAACACTATTCGTGTGTACGCATTTTCCTGATGAATGCCTTCTCGATGTGTATGACCGTGAATTAACCGATTAACGCCAAATGCTTTCATCGTTTGTGCCGTAAACGCTAAATTCACATCCATAATATCCAGCGACTTATATTGCTTATCTTGTTTACTCTTCGCGCGAATTTTCTCTGCAATTTTTAACCGCACTTTTAGTGGTAAACATAAAAACAGCCTTTGTCGCCAATTTTGATGCACTTTTCGGCGAAATTGCTGATATTTCACATCATCAACACATAAGGTATCACCATGACAAATTAAGGTTTTCACGCCATAAAGATCAACACAATGATAGTCAGGCAATAACGTTAAACCACAATCTTGTGCAAATTTTTTCCCGACGAGAAAATCTCGATTGCCATGAATGAAATAACAAGCAATGCCCTTTCCTGTCAGGTTTTTAATCAACTGTTTTACTTGCGAGATTAAAGGTGAAGTTTCATCGTCACCAATCCAAAAATCAAAAAGATCCCCCAAAATATAAACCGCTTGGGCTTCTTGTGCTTTGTTTTGCATAAAATCGTTAAAAAGTGCGGTTAATTCTGGATGCGTTTCGCTCAAATGAAGATCTGCAATAAAATAAATGGGTTTCATAACTATTCCGTCATTTTTTTCATTAGATTAGCACACATTTTTGTGTAATTTGCTATACTTTCCAAAAATTTTAATTAGGTATTTTCTATGTTAAAAATCGCCAGAATTCTCATCGTTGCACTTTGCTGTATTTTAATTTGTGTGCTCGGTACGATCTATTCCTTTATTCGTTTTAAAAATCCAAGTAATGTGGGCGTTATGGCTCGCTGGTTTGGTCGTTTATACCCTTTATTTGGCTTAGAAGTAGAACACCGCTTTCCACAAAATAAAGAGAATATGCCGCGTTGTATTTATATCGGTAACCACCAAAATAATTTCGATATGGTGACCATCTCTTACATGGTATTACCTCGTACGGTAAGTGTAGGTAAAAAAAGCCTAATTTGGATTCCTTTTTTCGGCATTTTGTATTGGGTGACGGGCAATATTTTCTTAGATCGTGAAAATCGTTCTAAAGCACACAGCACGATGACGGAACTTGCTCGTCGTATCAATGAAGACAACCTGTCAATTTGGATGTTCCCTGAGGGTACTCGTAGCCGTGGTCGCGGCTTATTGCCATTCAAAACAGGGGCATTCCATGCAGCAATTGCAGCTGGCGTACCAATTGTCCCCGTTGTGTGTTCAACGACGCATAACAAAATTGATTTAAATCGTTGGGATAATGGTAAAGTGGTTTGTGAAATGATGGACCCAATTGATGTGTCATCCTACACAAAAGACAATGTTCGCGAACTTGCTACTTACTGCCACGATTTGATGGAAAAACGCATCGCTGAACTCGATGCTGAAATTGCACAAGGAAAATAATATGTTGCGTCTTTCTCGTCGCCAATTATTAAAAACTACCGCAATTTCAACCGCACTTGCTGCCACACCTCAATCGGTATTAGCAGCATCCCGTGAAAAATTAACCATTCCGCCGTTGATGGAAGCGAAACGTGGTCGTCCAATTATTCTTAATATGGAAGAAACCGGCTACAAGTTAGACGGCTCCCATAGTGTCAGTGTATGGGGTTTTAACGGCAATTATCTTGGACCCACTATTCGCATCAAATCGGGTTCCTTTGCAAAACTCAATTATCACAACAATTTGCCACAAAGTATTGCTCTCTCTATTCAGGGATTACAAGCCAGTGGCGAATTATTTGGTGGCGCGGCAAAAGTCCTCAAAAAAGGAGAATCTTGGGCACCCATTATCCCAATAGACCAACCTGCTGCGACTTGTTGGTATCGTTCTGCCACCCTGGCGAACTCGGCCTATCAAACCTATCGCGGCATTGTGGGAATGTGGTTAATTGAAGATGATCAAAGCCTAAAATCACAGCTGCCTCATAAATATGGTGTGGACGATATTCCATTAATCTTACAAGACATGGAATTTAACGGCGACGGATTACAATTATTTAAGCAAAATCAACCGCACTTTGTCGGTAATCGTCTTCTCGTTAATGGACAAGAAGCGCCTTATCTTGACGTCCCTCGTGGTTGGATACGTTTACGCTTACTCAATGCTTCATTAGCAAGAGCCTATGATCTCCGTTTAGATAACAAACAAGACATGTTGCTCATTGCCAGAGATTTAGGTTTTCTACCTCAAGGTAAAGCGATTAATTCTCTTATTCTTGCACCAGGTGAACGTGCCGAAGTGTTAGTCAATTTAAGCGAAGGAGAAGGTGTATCGCTTATCTCTGGCACTAAACGTGGTATTTTTGACAAAATCAAAAATGTGTTCAGTTCAGGCAATGATTTTGCAGATAACACCGTTTTAGAACTTCGACCGCAAGGTGACGTTTCAGCATTCAGTAAAAAAATGAATGAGCAATTTAATACTGATGCCACGGCTATGCTCGAAAGTAAAATTGCCCAAGAGCGCACCTTTGAATTGGATGTAACGAATGGCTTAATCAATAAACAACGCTTTGACCCGCGCCGTATTGATGTTTCAGCTAAAGTCGGCACCATCGAACGTTGGATTATCAACAGCTCGCTGCCTGTGGGCTTCACTATTCAAGGCGCTAAATTTGTGATTGAAAGCCAAGATGACGCCAACGTTGATGTGTCGGAACTAGCCTGGAAAGACACGGTTTGGGTGAAAAAGAAAGTACAAATTTTAGTAAAATTTGAACAACCTTCATCAAATACTCATCCCTTCTTATTTGGCTCATCCAATTTAATGCTGGCAGATATGGGGTGCCTTGGTATAATGATCGTTCAATAAAATAATGATATAAAAAGGAATCTAACATGAAAAAAATCTCAACATTCGCTTTAATTGCGACCCTATTTTCAACAGCCACATTTGCTGCATCACCAGAATCAAAAGATGCGAAAGATACAGCAAATGAGCCCACTATTTATCTCTCTGTGTTTGATAGAACTCAGGAGCCATCACCTGATTTAAATAAAAAAGAAACCTCTCGTTCCAATAAAGCCGAAAAAGTATGTTGGGTAGCAATAGGCAATTTTGGTGAAAAAGCGACAGTAAGTGAAACTTTTAAAGCTCAAGCTAAAATTGAATTCTCAAGTACAATTGAAAATGCAAAAGTGGTTTCATCGCCAAATAAAAAACTCCATACCATCACTTATACCATACCAACATTAGAAAATGGTAAATATATGATGAACTGTTGGACATTCGACCGTAGAGATCCAATCGGCAAATATGTGCTGACTGTAAAAATTGATAAACACGAATTTGAAAAACAAGTTTTCTATGTGACTGAGTAATTAAAAACACAAAAAAACTATCCCTCTAAGCGATAAAACATAACCAAAAGAAAGAGATATTATCAATGCCTCAAAGAACTGATCAAAAAACAATTTGCTGGAATGCTATCGTAAAAAATGAGTCTGCTATCATCGAACGCTGTATGAGTTCCATGGTTGGTCAAATTGATTATTGGGTTGTGGTGGACACTGGTTCAACTGATGGTACCCAACAAATCATCAAAGATTTTATGGCAAAACATAAAATCCCTGGTGAATTATTTGAACGACCTTGGGTTAATTTTTCCCACAACCGTAGCGAAGCATTAGAATTGGCAGAAAACAAAGCCGATTATATTTTCTTATGTGATGCCGATATGACATTAGAAGTGCTCGATCCTGAATGGAAATCGCAATTACAAGGCGATCCTGCGTACTCCGTCATTCAAAAAAATAGCACCTTAAGATATTCCAATATTCGTCTAGTGAATGGTCGATTAACCGGCCGTCAACGTTACCGTTATTGGGGAGCAACTCATGAATACTGTGATTCCATTGAAGGAAATAACAGTCCTACTTTATTAACTGGTATTGAACTTCCAGATTTTACTGATGGTGGTTCAAAAGGCGATAAATACGAACGTGATGCTAAACTGTTAATGGCCGAAATCAAAAAATTGAAAGCCCTCGAAAAAGCAAGTGATGCGAAAAAACAAAAAGCGATGGAAGAAGGTCTATGGGATCGTAAAGAAGAATTAATCCGACGTTGTACATTCTATTTAGCACAAACATGGCGAGACTCTGATCAACCTAAAAAAGCATTAGATACCTACAAAAAACGTATTGCTCTTGGTGGCTGGGTTGAAGAAGTTTACTATTCACTACTACAAGTTGCAAAACTAAAAGCACAATTAAATTATCCACTAGATGAAGTACAACAGGCGTTTCTTGCTGCTTATGAGTATCGACCGCAGCGTGCTGAAAGTTTATATTTCTTAGCGCGCTATTTACGCCTTAATAATCGTATAAAATTGGCTTATATCTATGCAATGGCAGCTATAAGTATTCCGCTTAGTACTGATAAACTGTTTGTGAACTACCCTATTTACGAATGGAAAGCTAAAGATGAGTTGGCAGTAAGCGCCTATTGGGTTAAAAATTATCATATCTGTTATGCGCTCTGTGTTGAATTATTAGAAAATCCAACAATTCCAGAACAAGATAAACAACGTATTCAAAAAAATCTAGCATTTGCAAAAGAACATCTCTAGAAAACATCATATAAAATATTGTTAATTAGAAAAATTCACGCACATATAATGTTATATGTGCGTGAATTTTTCTATTTTATATGTCTATTTTTAAATATAAAAACCCAGCCGAAGCTGGGTTTTTATCTATTTTAACGGAAAGTTAAATTACCATTGGTAACCTACACCCACAGAGCCACCTACGTCGCCTTGGGTATTTGCGTTACCTTGAAGTTTGAAGATAACTTTACCATTGTCACTTGAACGTGAGTAGCCAACTGCTACAGCGCTTTCACCTTTGAAAGTACCTGCAGAAGCCGCAACCATTGATTTACCTGGAATATAAACTTGTGGTAAACCTGCTGCTGCGTTAGCACCTGCGATACCGCCGCGAGCTTCTTTGCCTACTTTATTAATGCGGTTATTCAAGTTAGTCACATTACTACGTAATTGTGAAACATTCACCGCATCAGTGTCTGCTGTACCTGCTTTCACGTTGTGAACTTGGTTGCCACCCATATTAACTGTTGAGTTTGGACCCACTGTCACGTTACCACCTTCTTTAACCGTTAAGTTATTAGTGGTTACGCTGTTGTGATCTACGTCTTCAGTTGTTGAAACAAGGATGTCGCCACCATTTTGCTCAATCGCGATGTTTTTACCTGCAGTATAAGTAATTGTCTTACCAGCAGTAATTTTCGTTGTTGAGCTTCCACCTTTCTTAGCAACTTGGTTACCACCATCTTTAGTTGCAACATTAAAGTTGGTTGCACCGCTTGCAACTAACTTACCTTGATTGTTCACAGTAATTGTATCGTTATCTACATCAACTGTGACTTTATAGTTAGTTGTACCATTTGCATTAACGCTTGGTGTAACAGTGATACCTTTGTTTGGATCAGTGCTTACGCTTGCTTGCGTATTGTTTGCGCTGATGGTGTAAACACCTTTGTTATCCTTGTTCACGACTACATTATCGCCTTGTTTAATATCAGTTACATTAGCAACTAATTTATTATTGCCGTCGATATGTAAACCGTCACCTGCATTTACATCATAACTAACTTTGCTTACACCATTTGCTTCAGCAGTAACGTTAGAGCTTGTTGCTTTACCGTTTACGAAGTTAACTTGGTTACCTGCAGTAACATTGTGTTGAACATTGCCAGCGTTATCTGCAACTTTCCAGTAAGCTGAATTGATTGCGTTAGCTACATCAATTGCTGTCACTAAACCTTTATTACCTTCAGTATTAGCATCAGGTACAGTGATCTTACCGGTGTTAGTTACGTTAGATAACGCTGTAGTGTTTACATTTACTGTGTAATCAGTACCACCGGTGGTCGCATTAAGTGACGTAGTAACATTAGTTTGGATACCTGGTTTCACAACAGTTTTGGTTGCATTCAATTGGCTCAAGTTCACTGCATCAGTTGGTTTTGTACCGTTAGCTACATTATGAACTTGGTTACCACTCATATCCACATTACCGTTTGGTTTAACAGTTAAGTTCGTTGTAGTGGTATTTACTGCTGTTACATTGTTGTGAGTTACATCCGCAGTTGTTGAAATAAAGAAGGTTGGGTTACCTTTATCATCAACATCTTGTTTAACTGCTACATTTTTACCAGAAGTAATGGTTACAGTTGAACCCGGTTTCACTTGAGCAACTTTTCCACCATTGGTATCTTCTACAACCTTATCAACATGGCCACCAGTAGTAATGTTAAATGATGCGTTGTTAATCGCATTCACAACAGTGGTTGCGTTCACTAAGCTATCGCCATTACCATTAGGATCAACACTTACAGTACCATTATTGTTCACTGTAGTTGTAATACCAGTTGTATTAGCTGATACAACAAAACGATCACGGCCATCTTTACTTCCGTTAGCCTTCACTTCAACTTTAGTTGTATTCTCATTACCAGAAACTACATCAACATGTTTGTCTGGACCAGCTGGACCAGTATCACCTTTTTCACCTTTTTTACCATCTTTAACGATAGTAGTAGTTACTGAGCCATCACTTTCATTGGTAATAGTGATGGTATGAGTACCGTCGCCGTTATCTTCAACTTTACCTGTGACACCAGTACCATCTTTACCATCTTTAACGATAGTAGTAGTCACTGAGCCATCACTTTCATTGGTAATAGTGATGGTATGAGTACCGTCGCCGTTATCTTCAACTTTACCTGTGACACCAGTACCATCTTTACCATCTTTAACGATAGTAGTTGTCACTGAGCCAGTGCCTAAATCAGTAATAGTAATAGTGTGAGTACCGTCTCCGTTATCTACAACCTCACCAGTGATACTATCACCTTTCTCACCTTTGTCGCCAGTTGCGCCTGTGTCACCTTTAGCACCTGTTGCACCAGTTGCGCCTGTGTCACCTTTAGCACCTGTAGCACCTGTGTCACCTTTAGCACCTGTTGCACCTGTTGCGCCTGTAGCACCTGTAGCACCTGTTGCGCCAGTTGCGCCTGTAGCACCTGTAGCGCCTGTGTCACCTTTAGCACCTGTTGCGCCAGTTGCACCTGTGTCACCTGTAGCGCCTGTAGCACCAGTTGCACCTGTGTCACCTTTAGCACCAGTTGCACCTGTAGCACCTGTGTCACCTTTAGCACCTGTTGCACCAGTAGCACCTGTTGCACCAGTGTCACCTTTAGCGCCTGTAGCACCAGTTGCGCCTGTAGCACCTGTGTCACCTTTAGCACCTGTTGCGCCTGTGTCACCTTTAGCACCTGTTGCGCCTGTGTCACCTTTAGCACCTGTAGCACCAGTTGCACCTGTATCACCTTTAGCACCTGTTGCGCCAGTTGCGCCTGTAGCACCTGTAGCACCTGTGTCACCTTTAGCACCTGTTGCGCCAGTAGCACCTGTGTCACCTTTAGCACCTGTTGCACCAGTGTCACCTTTAGCACCTGTAGCACCTGTAGCACCTGTTGCACCTGTAGCACCAGTTGCGCCTGTAGCACCTGTGTCACCTTTAGCACCTGTAGCACCAGTTGCGCCTGTAGCACCTGTGTCACCTTTAGCACCTGTAGCACCAGTTGCGCCTGTAGCACCAGTGTCACCTTTAGCACCTGTAGCACCTGTTGCACCAGTTGCGCCTGTGTCACCTTTAGCACCAGTTGCACCTGTAGCACCTGTGTCACCTTTAGCACCAGTTGCACCTGTAGCACCTGTGTCACCTTTAGCACCTGTGTCACCTTTAGCACCAGTTGCACCTGTAGCGCCTGTAGCACCTGTGTCACCTTTAGCACCAGTTGCGCCTGTAGCACCTGTAGCACCTGTAGCACCTGTAGCACCTGTAGCACCTGTGTCACCTTTAGCACCTGTTGCACCAGTGTCACCTTTCGCACCAGTTGCACCGTCTTTACCGTTTTTACCGTCTTTAACGATAGTCGTAGTAACTGAGCCAGTACCTAAATCAGTAATCGTGATTGTATGAGTGCCGTCACCGTTATTTACAACTTCACCTGTGATGCTGTTGCCTTTTTCACCTTTTTCGCCGGTTGCACCAGTAGCACCGGTATCACCTTTAGCACCTGTTGCACCAGTGTCACCTTTCGCACCAGTTGCACCGTCTTTACCGTCTTTACCATTCTTACCATCTTTTACGATAGTAGTAGTAACTGAACCGCTTTCCAAATCGGTAATAGTAATTGTATGAGTACCGTTTTTATTATCTACAACTTCACCAGTGATGCTGCCGCCTTTTTCACCGGTATCGCCGGTATCACCTTTAGGACCAGCAGGGCCGGTATCGCCTTTAGGACCAGCAGGACCAGTATCACCTTTAGCACCAGCAGGGCCTGTTGATCCAGTTGAACCTGCACCTTCTACGCTTAAGGTGTACTCATTAGTACCATTTGAGGTTAGTTTTAATCCAGTGCCTGCGATAAGTTTCAGAACGTTATTGGTAGTTGATTTAGGATCGTATTTGTAAGTACCTTCAGCAGGTGAGCTACCGCTGCCATTGTGACCTGTAAATGTAAATGGACTCAAGTTTTCAACACGGTTTGCAACCGCATATAATTGTGAACCATTGATTGCATCGGTAGAGGTTGCAGAAATACGGCCTGCAGCAACATTTTGAATTTGGCGTTCATTGCCAGCAGTACCAACTGATACTACCGCGCCGTTACCCAAACCGCTGGTTGCACCTGCGAAACCACCGTAAGTGTAGCCGCCAACAGTAGCGCTGTTAGTAGGTACGAATGGACTCGTAGCAGCAGAGTTTGAGCCTAATGCTACTGCATTTTCAATTGTAGAGTTTGCTCCAGAACCAAGTGCAGTAGTATTCTTTTTACTTGCTTTTGCACCGACACCTACTGCCACAGCATTGGTGCCCGTTGCATTTGCTTCTTTACCTAGAGCAACAGCAGAACCATCACAACCAGTCGCTCCACCGCCAGGTAATGAAGGATTAGTTTTTTCGCCATTATTACAAACGCCTTCTGATCCATTTGCTACAGAATTTGTACCAATTGCAATATCTGATTCTTTGTTTGCAACTGCGTTATTACCTTGAGCGATAGAGTTATCAGCTTTAGCTTTAGCTGTAAAACCTACTGCAAGAGATTGTTCACCAGTTGCACTTGAACCAGCACCTGTTGCAATTGCACGTGTACCAGTAGCAGTCGCACGTAAACCGACAGCAACTGCATTTTCACCACTTGCAGCTGAAGCTTTACCCACTGCAACAGCGTTATTATGAGATGCATTTGCTTGATAACCCATAGAAACTGCTGATGCACCACTAGATTTAGCTTCTTTACCTACTGCAACAGTTGCTTGGCCTGAAGCTTGTGACTCAGAACCAAAAGCAAGAGATTCACCACCAGTCGCGTTCGCTTTTCTACCGATAGCCACATCCAGATCTTTTCCAGATTTTGCTTCTTCACCAATTGTAATAGCGTTTTGGCCTACCCCTGTTGCTTTATGACCAATTGCAATGCCATTTTGTTGTGTTGCACTAGCTTCCAAACCAATAGCTACCGAAGCATCACCCGTACCAGTTGCACGGGTACCCATAGCAATTGCATCATGAGATACTTTGCCATTTTCTGATCTGAAAGTATGAGCACCAGTACCAATATTAATATTGCCTTCACCTTCGCCCGTACCAACTACATTGTTAGGGTTAGCAGAACTAATCGTAATTGTACTAGCCCCGGTATCCACTGTTGCTTGAGCAGTACCAACCACGCCCATTACAGCACCAGCAAGAGCGGTCAATTTCACGATTTTTTTAGATTTGGTTTTACCCTTAGCATGCCCAAGTTCAGAAACTGCAGTCCACGTTTGGGTAGCATGATTCCAAATAACTTTAAACACTTTGTTCATATAAAATTATTCCTTTTATTAGGATGATTAAGAAGCTGTCACTGATGCAACAGCGCCAAAAATTCAGTATCCAAAAGGCGGCGACAACAAATTTAGATAATAGTTTCCCTTACCTTTCTGGTCAGAACACTTCATTCTAAGCGAACTTTGTATAAAAAGGAAGCATCTAAAAAAAAATTTACTAAAAATTACAATTAATTAAAGTAAATTTTGAGTTATGTAAATATATGTAAAGATTTTTGAAAATTTTTACGAGAAACTTAAAGAAGTGTAAATTTTTGTATAAAAAATAATCTATTTTAGAGGGGGAGCGTAAGATTCCCCCTTATTTCTACTTCGTCAAATCATAGCTCCAATCGAGCAATTTAAAAATTTCTTCGCTTTCTACACCATGATCTAACAAAATTGTCAGCCAGTGAGTTTTGTTCATGTGATAGGCAGGTAAAAAAGGCGGAGATTGTCGCAAAATACTCACCATATCAGGAGGACATTTAAGATTGATAAAATCCGTTTCCCCTTCTTCTTTTAAACCCAATTTCGTTTTAGCGATTTTGCCGATAAGGGCATACCATTGTCCTTTTGCATTGCTGTGGCGCAAGATCGCATAGTCCGGAAACTTTGCCCAAAGGTACTCGGGCTGTGTGGCATAGTGATTCGCCGCGTAATCCATTATCTGTTTTGCTTGGCGCATAGTTTGGTTTGTTCCTTTTATATTGCAAAGTGCGGTCAAAATTTAAAGAAATTTAAAAACACCTAAAAATCTGACCGCACTTTTGTCTTTCTTTACTTTATTCACGGGTAGTAAGATAATAAATGAAAACTATTATCAAAGTACAGGCATTAGGTCTGTTTCATTATAAGGAGATAACCATGACAATGAATAGACGTGATTTTTTAAGAATGAGCGCTGCACTTACGGCAGCGGGTATGTCGTCTTCTCTCTTTGCGGCAACAAAAGAACAATTTACCATTTATGGCGCACCAGCGATGCCAAGTGTGACCATTGCAGTGGCAGCAGCACAAGGTAAATTAGCCAAACAAGCAGATGTCGCATTAGAGATTTGGCGTTCGCCAGATCAACTGCGTGCGGGTGTGGCAAGTGGGCAATTTAAGGTGATGATGAGCCCAAGTAATGTGGGCGTGAATTTACGTAATCAAGGGCAACAAGTTGGTATGGTAAATATTCTCACCAATGGCATTACGCAGTTAATGTGTAAAGGTGGTGCCATTACTTCACCGCAAGAATTGGTGGGTAAAAAAATCCTAGTGCCATTTAAAAACGATATGCCAGACATCGTGTTGCAAGCTTTACTGAAAAAACTGAATATTGATATTAATAAAGTGGATATCACCTATGCGGCCACACCAACTGAGGCGATTGGTTTGTTCTTGCTTAAAGATTTCCATGCGGCTATCTTGCCAGAACCAATGGCGAGTGCTGTTGTGCTGAAAGCTAAAATTGTTGGTACGGAGATTGTCCGCGGCTTCGATTTAGTGAAAGAATGGGGTCAAGCGTTTAACACCAAACCGCTTATTCCAATGGCGGGCATTATTGCTAACGAAGAATATTTCCACGCACACAAGGCGGAGTTTGATCTACTTCACCAAGATTTAAGTGATGCGTTAAACTGGGTTATGGCTAACCGTAAAAGTGCGGCTGAAATTGGCGCCAATTATCTTCCTGCTCCAGAAGCCGCTATTGAAATGGGCTTAGACGGTGCGCGCTTAACGGTGACCAAAGCCAGTGAACTGAAAAATGAAATCATGCAATTCTATGAAACCTTGATGGAGTTCAATCCAAAACTCTTAGGTGGTAAATTACCAGATGATAAATTCTTCTTGGCTTAATTTAAAACAGAATCACATAACATGATTAAAACTGACAAAATCCGTAAACCACAACCTGTCCTGTTTTACATCATCGACTATCTCTGGAGCGGCTTTACCGGCTTGAGTGTGGCGATGATGGTGGTTGCCTTGTGGGCTTGGGGCAGTGCGATATTTGGTGAATTTATGCTGCCTGCTCCCGCGGATGTTTTTCAAAAAGCCCTTGATTTGCTCGATCATTTCCAACAAAACGAAATCGGTATTTCGTTATGGCGGTCTGTGGTGGGCATTACCATTGCATTAGTCGCAGGCTTAGTCGCTGGGTTGATTGCGGGCAGCTTTAAAACGGCTATGGCATTGCTTAAACCCGTCATTACGATTTTGTTAGCCATGCCGCCAATTATTTGGGTCGTGATGGCATTATTTTGGTTTGGCTTTGGCAACCCAAGTGTGCTATTTACCATTATCGTATTAGTCGCCCCGCTGACC
Organism: Haemophilus parainfluenzae; assembly: GCF_014931275.1. NCBI lineage: Bacteria > Pseudomonadati > Pseudomonadota > Gammaproteobacteria > Pasteurellales > Pasteurellaceae > Parahaemophilus > Parahaemophilus parainfluenzae. The sequence goes on along the minus strand of NZ_CP063110.1, from coordinate 815,879 downwards.
TTTGCCAGTGCCGCCATGGGCATGGCAAGTGTAAACAAACAACATGAAGAATTGTTTGATGCGTACAAACTCGGATTGTGGAAAAAAATCCGCTATTTATATATTCCCCATCTCACAGGCTATGTGATTTCCAGCATTGGCGTCGCGGTGGCTATGGGCGTGAAAGTCGTGATTATGGCAGAGCTTTTGGGAGCTAATGAGGGTGTAGGAGCACAGATCGCCGATGCCAGAGCTATGTTAGATACGTCAACGGTCATGGCTTATGTGCTGTTAGTGATTGTGTTTGTTTCCCTCTTTGAATATTTGATTACCAAGCCATTGGAAATCCTGTTTATGCCGTGGAGAAGATAATGCTAAGCTTAAAGAATGTGCGTTTTGAAATTCTCCGCGATCCCATCGTGCGCGATTTCAGTATGGATTTACAACCGGGCGAAGTGAAAACTTTATTCGGCCCTAGTGGCTGTGGCAAAACGACTGTACTGCGTTTAATTTCAGGTTTAGAAACACCAAAATCGGGCGAAATCCATAATACATTCCGTAAAACAGGGTTTCTGTTTCAAGAAAATCGTCTATTAGAAAATCTTACAGCCATGCAGAATATCGCCATTTTTATGGATAATCCGAATGAAAATGAAATCATTGCGCTGGCAGAAAAGATCGGGCTTTCTTCGGGGGATTTGAATAAATATCCGACCGAATTATCAGGCGGTATGGCAAAACGCGTGGCATTTTTGCGTCTATTGCTATGTGGCTGTGATTTAGCCTTATTGGACGAACCTTTTGTCGGTTTAGATCGCGATTTACGTGATATTTTAGCCACTATGTTAGTGGAAAAAATTGAGCAACAAGGCATGGCCTGTATTTTAGTGACGCACGATCGTTTTGAAGCAGCTCGATTAAGCCGAGAGATTATGCAGCTTTCTCCAAAAGGGATGGATGTACAAAATGTGATTACCTTGCCAACGCCATTATCCGAACGCAATTCAGCCTTTGAAGAAACCGTAGTCGCACGCGAATTTCAAGGAATCCATTATTATGAATAATTTCTTTACCCATCCGATGCGACCTTTTTTTGTTGGGGCTGCTATTCTTGCGATTGTGGGGGCCTTGAGCTTTTTCATCAGTCCCGATGATCTCATCCTACACCGCAAAATTTTCTTAGAATTTATGCTACCAGCCGCATACGGCGGTTTTCTGACGGCTTCCATGCTCGAATGGACAAATTACAAAGGTAATTTAAAACCTATTGCGACAATATTAGCAGTGCTCTTGCTTGCAGGATTGATGTTATTGCCATTTTCCCCGCAAACCGCCTCGTTTTTAATGGCGGCTTATTGGCTCGCGTTGTTACTCTTTTGTGCTTGGCTGTTTTGGTTGGATCGCAATACCGACAATTTTACTTTACTGATGTTACTTGCTGCATTTACGGTTTGTCAGACAGCTTACGCCATGACTGATAGTCTGAAATTATTGCGGGCACAGGTGCATTTAAATATGGCGGCAGTGATGTTTGTATCGATTCGAGTCAGCATACTCTTAGGTGCAGAGGCACTGAAAGAAAGTACATTGAAAGATCCTGTATTTATCCCGAATGTCGTGTATAAAAATATCGCGATTACATTTTTATTACTTCATACCGCAGCAGAGCTTTGGTTGCCTGCGCAAACAGCCGCGTTTACAGCCTTTGCCGTTGGCTTTATTTTGCTTGCCAAGTTACGCGAATTACATCATCACGAACTGCTACGTAAACATTACGTACGCACTTATTATTTCCTTCAATTGTTCGCCGCGATTGGCTATTTGTGGATTGGCATAAATAAATTACTTGATGAACCTACTGCCGATCCGTTACACATGGTGACACTTGGCGGCATTCTCGGCAGTATGATGATGATTTGGCTCACCGCGGGATTATGGCATAGTGGCTTTACGAAACTGGATTACCCAAAACTCTGTCACCTGGCCGTGCTTTGTCTTTTCACGGCGGCACTTTCCCGAGCTTGTTTAATGTATGTGGACGAGCTATTTTTTATCACGGTTCCGGCTATTTTAATTGCCATTGTGTTTGTGCTTTATCTCGCAACCTTTGTGCCGATATTCCGAAACAACGCGTTTACGGATGATCCGGAATAATGACCAATCCGCACATCAACGTGCGGATTTTTGATATTTTTTAGACCGCACTTAATAGGCTTTTAATTGGGCCATGGCTTTACAATCAGCAGCTTGATGATCATCTTCGGTAATTAAACTTTGTAGGAAATGTTTAATTTCAGTCAGTTCGGCAATTTTTTCTTCGACTGAAACCAAATGTTTTGCCAACATACTATCCACTTCACAATGTTGAGATTGCTGCGTTTTCATCTCATTAAAAAATTTAATTTCGGCCAAGCTAAAATCTAATGCCCGGCAGGTTTTAATAAATTTTAATTGCTTCAAACTGGCTTCATCATAATCCCGATAACCATTTGCCAGCCGCTTGGGTTCCGGCATTAAGCCCATTTTTTCATAATAGCGAATGGTTTCTAAATGAATACCGCTTTGTTTGCTGAGTTCATGAATCTTCATCTTGTTAAAATTAAGCCTTGACCTTGTAGTTACTACGGACTTTATACTTTATCCCAAGTTAATCAAAGACACAATAAGGAGCATTATGTCCGTCCACCATTCCCATGAACATCATGACCATTCATCTCATGAGCATATTCCACAGGATAAAAAAATCTTAGCGTTCAGTTTTGCCATCATTACGGGCTTTATGGTTGTCGAATTTGTTGGAGGCTATTGGTTTAACAGTTTGGCACTCATGGCTGATGCGGGGCACATGGCAAATGATAGTTTATCGTTATTTTTAGCCTTGTTAGCGTTGTTTCTATCCGCTCAAAAACAACGATACATTGCCCTACTTAATAGTGGTTCATTGATTGTTGTGGCACTGATGATTTTAGTTGAAGCCATCCAACGCTGGCAAAATCCCATCGAGATGATGGCATTACCGATGCTTGGGGTTGCCTCTCTCGGATTATTGGTGAATCTTTTCGTTGCAAAGATCATGTTGAACAGCGATCATGATAATCTCAATATCAAAGCGGCTTATCTCCATGTACTCACCGATTTATTCAGTTCCATTATTGCTATTCTTTCGGGGCTAAGCGCCTATTTACTTGGATGGTTATGGATTGACCCATTGGCAAGTATGATATTGAGTATTCTTGTGCTAAAAAGCGGAATTGGAGCATTTCGCTTGGCATTAAAAAACACTTAAAAAATTAACCGCACTTTGGTTTGATATTTCCAAAGTGCGGTCAATTTTCAGCGATTATTTCAACTCACCGCGCTCTACAATAATTCCGACATTATTTGCTTGGGCAACCGCTTTAGGTTTGCTTAATTTGAGGCGTAGCCATGAAATCCCAAAACGTTGTTGTAATTGTTCTGCTACTTCATAAGCTACTCGCTCAATCAATAAAAATGGCTTAGCTTGGACATAATCTAAAATAAATTGGCTCACTTCTGCATAATTAAGGCAGTATTGCACATCATCTGTTTCTGCGGCTTTTTGACAATCCCATGCCATTTCCAAATCAAAAATGAGCTTTTGTTTAATTTGTTGCTCCCAGTCATACGCGCCAATTTGTGCGAAGACGACTAATTCTTCAATAAAAATACGATCCATCTCTCATTCCTGTAAAAATATAGTGGGCTTATGCTATCAAGTTTGGTTAAAATAACGAACAAGTTTTTCAAATACAATCAAGATTGTGGAGCACAAAATGAGCCTATTTGCCCTTTTTTATATGATTTTTGCTTATTTACTGGGTTCGATCTCCAGTGCAATTTTGATTTGTAAGGTAGCAGGCTTGCCTGACCCAAGAAAAAACGGATCTCATAATCCTGGTGCGACCAATGTATTACGTATTGGCGGACGTTGGGCGGCGCTTGCGGTATTAATTTGCGATATTTTAAAAGGGATGTTACCTATTTGGGCGGGGTATTATTTAGGGCTCACGCAATTTGAATTAGGCATGGTTGCCTTGGGTGCGTGTTTAGGACATATCTTCCCTATTTTCTTTCAGTTTAAAGGCGGGAAAGGTGTAGCGACTGCATTCGGTGCCATTGCACCCATCTCTTGGGGCGTAGCTGGCTCAACGCTAGGTACATGGTTGTTAGTCTTCTTAATTAGTCGTTATTCTTCATTAAGTGCGGTCATTACGGCACTTCTCGTGCCATTTTATGTTTGGTGGCTTAAACCGGAATTTACCTTCCCCGTTGCCTTAGTTTGCTGTTTGCTGATTTATCGTCACCACGACAATATTCAGCGCTTATGGCGAGGCCAAGAAGATAAAATGTGGGGAAAATCCAAAAAGAAATAAATAAAAAAACCTGTCGATAATCGACAGGTTTTTTTTATCAAAATGGCTTAGAAATCAACCGCACTTTTAAGTTTTTTCAGTGCGTTTGCTTCAAGCTGACGAATACGTTCTGCAGAAACATTATATTTTGCTGCAAGATCATGAAGGGTGGCTTTATCATCATCTAACCAACGCGCTTTGATAATATCTTGGCTACGTTCGTCAAGATTGGCTAAGGCTGTACCTAACTTTTCTGTTGCTTGTTCTTCAAAGTTTTCGCTTTCAAGTTCTGCCGCAAAGTTTGAGCTTTTATCTTCTAAATATAAAGATGGTGCATAAGCTTCGTCATCATCGTCTGTTGGCAAATCAAAGCCGACATCAGCCCCTGTCATACGGGATTCCATTTCGATGACATCTTCTTTTGACACACCAAGCTCATTCGCCACCATATCCACTTCGTTTTCATTGAACCAACCTAAACGTTGTTTAGTTTTACGTAGGTTAAAGAACAATTTACGTTGTGCTTTCGTGGTCGCGACTTTCACAATACGCCAGTTGCGAAGGACATATTCATGGATTTCTGCTTTGATCCAATGCACCGCAAAGGACACAAGGCGAACACCCACTTCCGGATTAAAACGTTTTACCGCTTTCATTAATCCAATATTACCTTCTTGAATTAAATCTGCTTGCGGTAATCCATAACCTGAATAACCACGCGCAACATGAATAACAAAACGTAAGTGTGATAAAACTAACTTTTTCGCTGCTTCAATATCACCTTCATAATACAAACGTTCTGCTAAGCTTTTTTCTTCCTCTGCAGTCAGCATCGGATATTCGTTTGCTGCTCGAATATAACCTTCGATGCTACCTTGAGGTACTAACATCATTTGAGTTTCTTTATTCATTCTTCTCCTCACAGCATGCGGAGCTAGGCCCCGACTCATTACTTATTTGTTATTGTATAACAACTGTTGTCATTATACCTCAATTTGTTTCATTTGACAGTTTTTAACGATTAAAAGTTCAAATTAATCACTGAAAATTTTCCAAATTAGTTTAATGGCACAAGCGAATAAACTACATCCTCTGCCACCACTTTAAACAATAAATCAATATTCGGGTGTTTTCCAGGATTTTGTTTCGCATCTTCAACGTGTTCAGCAAACCATTCAATGCCTTGCTGCGCTGAAGTGCGGTCTAATTTTCCGTTAAATTTTTCAGCTAGTGCATTATAAAGACGAAGTGAGCCAAGCTTGCCTGGTGCTGCAGGAATATGATGAATCACGGTTTCACCGTTTAAAACATCCAGACCTGTTAGATGCTCAATGCTTGGTAAAGTCTCTAAAATGTCTTTAAAGTTCATGATTGCTTTCCTCTATAAATTAACTAATAGCTTGCTCTGAATTCACTTCGCCCTTTGCGCCCATAAAGCGCACCTCAGGCTGTAAATACACACCAAATTTATCTGCCACGGTTTGACGGATATGATGTGCTAACTTAACAACATCCTGCCCAGTAGCATTACCTTTATTAATCAGCACTAAAGCTTGTTGTTGATGAACAGCCGCACCACCGATTTGAAAACCTTTTAAATGGCATTGATCGATTAACCAACCTGCTGCAAGTTTCACAGAGCCATCCGATTGTGGAAAGTGCGGTAGATTTTCGACCTGTTTTTGAATTTTCGCAAATTGCTCGGCGCTCACCACAGGATTTTTGAAGAAACTGCCCGCGTTGCCAAATTCTTTTGGATCGGGCAATTTACTACGGCGAATATGGCACACTTCATCAAACACTTGTTTTGCCGTTACAGTTTGAGGATCAAAATTCACTAATGAGCCATATTTTAAAATCGGTTGCCAATTTTTGGCTAATTTCAATCCAACCGCTGTAATCACATAACCTTGCGCATAGCGATGTTTGAAAATACTTTCACGATAACCAAATTCACATTCGTTAGCCTGTAAGCGGAATTGTTCGCCCGTGTTAAGATTCAGCACATCCACATAATCACACACATCTTTAAATTCTACGCCATACGCACCAATATTTTGAATCGGCGCTGAGCCGGCACAGCCGGGAATGAGTGCGAGATTTTCTAAGCCGTCAATCCCTTGAGAGAGTGACCATTCCACTAACTGATGCCAATTTTCGCCACCATTAACATGCAAATAATGGTAATCACTATCTTCTGTATGTTGAATACCCGATAAACGGTTAACAATTACAACACCTTGGAAATCGTCTAAAAACAGCATATTGCTGCCTTGTCCTAAAAATAAGACAGGTAGATTTTCAGCTTGTGCTTTTTGCCAAGCTTGTTGGATTTGTTCAATCGATGTGGCTTCAATGATTTCACGCGCATTTGCTGGAATATTGAAGGTATGAAAAGGCTGTAAACTTTGCATTAACTTTCCTTAAAAAAATGTGTGAGGAAGCGTGATTTTTACTTGCGTACCACCTTGCTCCCTTTTTGAAATTGTAAGCTGAGCATTTAATTGGCGACTGCGTTCAGTCATGATATTTAAACCATAATGCCCTTCTGGCTCATCTAACGTTGGAATCCCCACGCCATTATCTTGCACAAGAATTTCGTATTCCCCTTCTGCATTGATATGCGCTTTCACCTCAATCAACGTACCTTTTGAGTGTTTGATCGCATTCAACGTTGCTTCACGCACAATTTGCAGAACGTGCACTAATTCTTGTGGATTTAAACTTTGCGATGGCAAACTGCAGTCCACAGTCATTTGCATCTTCGTTTGCGAACGCAAGCTTTCGATAACTTGCTCCAAAGCAACCTGTAGGTTGGCTTCTTGTACCGTTAAACGGAAGGTCGCTAATAATTCTCGTAATTGAGAATAACCATCTGATAAAGCTTGTTCAAATTCTCTAATGATCGCAATGCTTTTCTCTTTTGATTCCTCGTCTTCTTTCTTCAAATTATGCTTTAATAGCGTTAATTGAATTTGTAAGAAAGACAGCACTTGCGCCAATGAGTCATGTAATTCTCTCGCAATAATTGACCGCTCTTCCATCAATAAGAGTTGCTCTTGCTGGCGTTGCGTTTTGTGTGAATACAACGCTTTTGCCACCATTTGCCCTAAGTTTTTCATCATGCGTGGATCAGGACAAGGCAAACCGGCTTGCCACGAGAGCACCGCCAAGTTTTCATTTTCAATGGAAAGTTCTTCGACTTGAAGTGATTGTTTAGGATCTTTTTGACCAAAAGAAATTTCCCAATGTTCTGAGCCGAAAATTTCTAACTCAATGTAGCGTAAATGTTCGCTGACACGAATATGATTGAGCACTTGGCTGAGAATTTTATCATTAATCTTCGTGGGCGTAAGTAACTGTGAGCTTTGATAAAGTGTTGTTAAAGAGCGGTTGGTTTGACGCAACTTTTGCGTTTGCTCATTTACCGCATCTTCTAAACGCGAATAAAGTCGCCCTAACTCAGAAGACATTTGCGTAAACACTTTCGCTAAAATACCCAGTTCATTATTGCTTTCTGTATCAAGTTGAATATGGTTAAACTGCCCCATTTGCACTTGCATACTGGCTTTGGTCATCTGCTCTAAAGGCTTCACGACTTCGCGCTTCATATACCAAATGACATAAGACACCATCGCAAGGATCAATAGCATTGAAACACATAGCACAGAAACCGCACTAATCCATTTTTGTTCAGCAAAGCGTTGCAATTCCAACACAAAATCATCGACATCTTGTACATAACTTTTCAGTTCAGCATGATATTTTTCGATTTGATGTGCACGAGCGAAATCGGACATCACTGCCCAGCGTTTTAGAATTTTTTGATAGGATTCCCTCACCCCTGAAGGTGCGAAAAGCTGATTCTGCACAGAAAGCAAGGCCTCTGCATTGAGGCTACGTTGATAACGCACCAGATTCTGTTCGACTGTATCCGGCGAACGTTCCATTTCCGTTAATAGTCGATAACTTTGCATACGCAAAGAACCGGAGATATTAATGGCTTCCGCATCCGATTTATTGCTTGCCATCACGAGTAAACTCAACGAGCTAATAATGCCCATGAAGATAATGACCACAAATAAATATTTAGCAATACGGGTAGAAACTGAACGTTTAGCGTACACGATAATTCTTCAAAATTGGAAAAAGTGACCATAGTTTAGCACAAAGTGCGGTTAAAATTGGCTGATTTTTCACAAATAAAAAACATCGGTTTTAACCCCGATGTTTTCAAAAAGTTGAATTTTTTGACCGCACTTAGCTCAATTCTTTGCCTTTTAATTCTGGCACTAAGAAGACCGTCGCCACCATGTCGATGACATAAATCACCGCCAAGAAAGCAATTGCAATACTGAATGAGTACGCAGAGACAATCGCTCCGACAACAACTGGTCCAAAACCACCAACAGCACGACCTAAGTTAAACAACACATTTTGTGCCGTTGCTCGTGCTTCTGTCGGATAGGCTTCAGCCATTAATGCACCATAACCGCCCATCATGCCGTTGACGAACATCCCCAAGAAGGCACCAGCCACCAACATCGCGGTTGGGTCAGTTAATTGAGAGTAAGTGATGATACTGATCACAGCACCAAGTTGGAATAATAAGAAACTTGGTTTACGTCCGATTCTATCGGCTAAGCGACCAAAAATCCAAATCCCTGCCATCATGCCGCATACCGTAACAGCCGTCCATAAACCTGATTTCGTTAAACTAAAGCCAAGTTGTTTAGATAAGAAGTTTGGCATCCAAATCATAATGCCGTAGTAACCGAAGTTTTGTACAGACGTTAAAACCACTATACCAAGGCTTACTTTTGTAGTTGCTTTATCTTTTACTAAGAGTTGGAAAGATTCCAGTTTCGATATTTTTTGGGTTGAAAGTTCGGTCTGTTTTTGTGAGAAAATTTCAGGTTCGTGTAAACGGGTACGTAAATACCAGGCCACAAATGCCGGGAAGATACCCACTACGAACATGCCGCGCCAGCCGATATGTGGAAGCAATACAGGGGTGAATAAAGCGGCGGCTAACACACCAACTTGCCAACCTAATGCTACGTAAGACGCGGCTTTTGCGCGGTGTTTTGCAGGCCAAGCTTCAATGGCTAATGCCATACCAATACCAAATTCACCGCCCAAACCGATACCCGCGATGGTACGATAAATTAATAAATCCCAATAGCCTTGTGCGATTGCACATAAACCGGTAAATACGGCGAAGAGGACGATTGTCCAAGTCAGCACGCGTACACGGCCATAACGATCGCTTAATGCACCAAATAAAATACCGCCCACCACGGCACCAATAAGTGTCCAGGTGACTAATGAGCCAGATTGTGCAGGAGTTAAATTAAGATCTGCCGAAATGGCACTAAGCATAAATCCAAGAATAAGAAGATCGAATCCATCCATCGCGTAGCCGACAGCTGATCCAACCAAGGCTTTCCAGCCATATTGATTGACGTTTGTCATGATTGAGGTCCCTTTTGCTACTCACGGGTAGCGTTTAAAGTGAAATGATGAGGAAAGAAATTTTCCGACGCGTAGTTTAGAGAAATTAAAGGAATTTTGCAAGAATAAGAAAAGCAAAGTGCGGTTGATTTTATTCAAGTTTTTATTTTTTCAATAAAATTCGAATTAATAAGGCAATGGCAGCCGCATCATCGACTAAACCTAATGGGCCAAGCACCGCTTCAGGCAAAATATCAATGGGACTGAACAGATAAATCAGAATGATGGCGATTTTAATTAACTTCGTTTTATTCATAGTCATTGGACGAAAAGAAAAAGATCAGGTAAATTCTACAACTTATCCGAATGGTGAATCATCACAAAACGTTCCCAAAGCTGCTCTTCGCTTTCTTGGTGCTCAGGATCTGGCTTGATGCAGTTTGTGATCGGGCAAACTTTTTGGCAAGTTGGCGTGTCATAATGACCAACACATTCCGTACAAAGTACAGGATCGATCACATAGATCTCCTCGCCGATTGAAATTGCTTCATTCGGACATTCGGGGAGACACATATCGCAGTTTGTGCATTTATTTGTGATCAGTAACGCCATACCATTCCTTTATATGAGAAAGCGGCGAATTATAGCCGACAAAAGCAAAATTGACAAAATTTAAACAGGATTTTTATGAAAAAACAGGCTTCCACTCTTTCCCTTATTGCCCTTGCCGCATTTAGTATTTGGCAATATTTCACTGAACACAAAAAAGACACCAAACCCGCCCCAACAACCACACAACAACAAAGTCAAAGTGCGGTCAAAAATACCAAAGATTTTGGTAATTATGATGTCATCATGCGTGATGATGCTATTGGTCAAAACAAGAATGCCCCTGTTGATTATTATATGCTGGCTTTATCTTGGTCGCCTGCATTCTGTGAAAAACAACGTGCACAATATGGCAATAATTTACCTGATTCAGCGCAATATCAATGTAGCACAAAAAATCAATTTGGCTGGGTAGTGCATGGCTTATGGCCTCAAAATGCGAATGCGCGCTCTGTTACAGATCACCCTCGTTTTTGTAAAGGTGATTTAGCGCCTCTTCCAATTGAAACACTCGAACCTTACCTTTCAATCTCGCCAGGCGCAAAATTATTGCAAGGCGAATGGGAAAAACACGGCAGCTGCGCTTTTGATTCAGCGGAAGCTTATTTCAAACAAGAGAAAGCATTATTTGAATCACTCTCCTTGCCAAACGAACAATTAAGCCGTAAAGAATTATTTCAATGGATGAAGCAAAATAATCCGCAATTAAAAGGCGCTTATTTAGGTGCTAGCCATAACGAATTATTTATTTGCTACGATCGCCAATGGCAAGTAATCGATTGCCCTAAATAAGCATAATTCGCTTTTTTATTTGATCTACATCGTTACAACCTAGTAAGAACTAGGTATAATGTCCCCGTTTAATTTTAACTAACCCAAGAGGAGAGCTTATGTCAGTAATCAAAATGACCGACTTAGATTTAAAAGGTAAACGTGTATTTATTCGCGCAGACTTAAACGTACCGGTAAAAGATGGCAAAGTGACATCTGATGCGCGTATTCGTGCGACTATCCCGACGTTAAAACTGGCTTTAGAGAAAGGCGCAAAAGTGATGGTTACCTCTCACTTAGGTCGTCCAACTGAAGGTGAATTCAAACCTGAAGATTCTTTACAACCAGTTGTTGATTACTTAAAAGACGCAGGTTTCAATGTGCGTTTAGTGCAAGACTACTTAAACGGTGTAGATGTTAAAGAAGGCGAAATCGTTGTTTTAGAAAACGTACGTGTAAACAAAGGTGAGAAGAAAAACGATCCTGAATTAGGTAAAAAATATGCCGCACTTTGCGATGTATTCGTGATGGATGCATTCGGTACCGCTCACCGTGCGCAAGCATCAACTTACGGTGTAGCAGAGTTTGCACCAGTTGCTTGTGCAGGTCCATTATTAGCGGCTGAGTTAGATGCATTAGGTAAAGCATTGAAAGAACCTGCTCGTCCAATGGTTGCTATCGTAGGCGGTTCAAAAGTTTCCACTAAATTAGAAGTATTAAACTCTCTTTCAAAAATTGCTGACCAAATTATCGTGGGTGGTGGTATTGCGAATACTTTCATCGCAGCAGCAGGCCACAATGTGGGTAAATCTTTATATGAAGCAGATTTAATCCCTGTAGCAAAAGAATTAGCAGCAAGCACTGACATTCCAGTACCAGTTGATGTACGTGTAGGTACTGAATTCTCTGAAACTGCACCTGCAACAGAAAAATCAGTGACCGAAGTGAAAGATGATGAATCTATCTTCGATATCGGTGACAAATCTGCAGAACAATTAGCAGAAATCATCAAAAATGCAAAAACTGTTTTATGGAATGGTCCAGTTGGCGTGTTTGAGTTCCCTAACTTCCGTAAAGGGACTGAAATCATTTCTCACGCGATTGCAAACAGCGATGCATTCTCTATCGCTGGTGGTGGTGATACTTTAGCAGCTATCGATTTATTCGGTATTGCAGATAAAATCTCTTATATATCTACCGGTGGCGGTGCATTCTTAGAATTCGTTGAAGGTAAAGTATTACCTGCAGTAGAAATTCTTGAAAAACGTGCGAACGGTTAATTAAATGGCTTCTATCCCCTCTGCACAGAGGGGATAAATATTGATTCTTCAAACGGAGGGATTTGTCCTCCAAAACAAAAGGAAACACAACTATGGCTAAATTATTAGATATCGTAAAACCTGGCGTAGTAACAGGTGAAGATGTTCAAAAAATCTTTGCTTATGCCAAAGCAAACAACTTCGCGATCCCAGCAGTAAACTGCGTGGGCTCTGACTCCGTAAACGCTGTATTGGAAACCGCTGCACGTGTGAAAGCACCAGTAATTATCCAATTCTCAAACGGTGGTGCAGCTTTCTACGCAGGTAAAGGTATCAAACCAACAAGCGGTGCACGTCCAGACGTTTTAGGTGCAATCGCAGGTGCAAAACACGTTCATACTTTAGCCAAAGAATACGGTGTTCCAGTTATTCTTCATACTGACCACGCGGCGAAAAAATTACTTCCATGGATCGATGGCTTACTTGAAGCTGGTGAAAAACACTTTGCAGAAACTGGTCGTCCATTATTCTCTTCTCACATGCTTGACTTATCTGAAGAGCCTATGGAAGAAAACATGGCAATTTGCCGTGAATACCTTGCTCGTATGGATAAATTAGGCATGACCCTTGAAATCGAAATCGGTATCACCGGTGGTGAAGAAGATGGCGTGGATAACTCAGATGTAGATGAATCTCGTTTATATACCCAACCATCTGATGTGCTTTATGTTTACGACCAATTAAACCCTGTAAGCCCTAACTTTACCGTTGCTGCTGCATTCGGTAACGTACACGGTGTTTACAAACCAGGTAACGTAAAATTAAAACCATCTATTTTAGGTGCATCACAAGAGTTCGTTGCAAAAGAACGTAATCTACCAGCAAAACCAATCAACTTCGTTTTCCACGGTGGTTCAGGTTCTAGCCGTGAAGAAATCCGCGAAGCGATTAGCTATGGTGCGATCAAAATGAATATCGATACTGATACTCAATGGGCTGCATGGAATGGTATCTTAAACTTCTATAAAGCAAATGAAGCTTATCTTCAAGGTCAATTAGGTAACCCTGAAGGCCCTGATGTACCAAACAAAAAATACTACGACCCACGTGTTTGGTTACGTAAAATGGAAGAATCAATGTCTAAACGCTTAGAACAATCTTTCGAAGACTTAAACTGCGTTGATGTTTTATAATCCATAAAAATAGACTAAAATGAAACCGTACTTTGTTAGTGCGGTTTTTTATTTTACATAATCTAAACATCGGCCATTATCTATGCAAATAACAAAACAAAATTGGTTAGCCACCCTAATAAACTTTGCGGTAACGCTTTTCTTTCTTTCGATATTTATTGTCAAAGGTGGATATAATGCTGCGCCTGCTCTATTGATGTTAATCGGTTTAGGTTATGGCGTTTATGCTTTGATCAAGAGACCACTTTTAAACTTATCGAAAGTTGATAAATGGTTAATTTATAGCTACCTTTTTTATTTTCTTACATTTGTACTTTCCCTCTGCATTAACGGGGGAAAAATGCGTGATCTAGATACGGCAAGTCGCGTTATTTTCTTAATTCCTGTTTTACTTTTATTATTAAAATATCCCATCAAAACCTGTGTATTGAGTTACGCTATCCCCCTTGGTGGTATTGTTTCTGTCTGCATCGCGCTTTATGATAAATTTATCTTGAATCTACGTCCCGAGCAAAACCCTCGAATTATGCATATTCAAGGTGGTGATATTTCGATGTCATTAGGCATTTTGAGCCTAATTATTGCTCTCTATGCCCATCAGAAAAAAGACGTAAAATTGACCGCTCTTAGTGTGATTGGTGCTTTATGTGGCATCGTAGGAAGTTTGCTTTCTACCGCTCGTGGAGGATGGGTTGCATTACCGATCTTACTTATTGTTATCCTTTGGATTTATCGCCATTCTCTTTCAAAACGTTTTTTCCTGACTTTCTTTGGAATCATTGCCGTAGCAAGCGTTGGCATTAGCCAAATGCCCAATAACCGAATTATGGAACGGATTGACGTTGCACGAAAAGATATCCAACTTTACTTGGATAACAATGATGGCAATACTTCTCTAGGTGCGCGTTTTGAAATGTGGAAAAGCGCACTGGAAATGGTAAAAGAAAAACCCCTATTTGGCTGGGGCATTCAAGGGGCAACAGAAAAACGTAAACAAGAAACAAAAGAAAAAATTGCCACAGGTAACATTGGGCAATTTACTCATGCTCATAACCAATATTTAGATGACCTATCCAAACGAGGAATTGTTGGGTTGTTCGCCTTGCTTGCTGTTTTATTTATCCCTCTACGTAGCTTTATGAAAAACCTGAAAACAGCAAATAATGAGATCAAGCTAATTGCAACGTTAGGCATTGCCCATATTTTATCTGTGATGATCTATGGTTTAAGCCAAGGTTTCTTGGTACATAATTCAGGTACCATTTTTTACTTTTTCTTAACGATTGTGTTTTATACCGCAATACAAACACGGCAAAAGGCAGAATAATGAAAATTTTAGTCATTCGTAACGATAAACTGGGTGATTTTGTTCAGGCGTTTCCGGCTTTTGCGATGTTGAAAGCCTCAAATCCCGAGCTAAAACTGACCGCACTTGTGCCAGCTTATACCGCCCCATTGGCTCAAATTTGTCCCTATTTAGATGATGTCATCATTGATAGTGCCAAGAACGACAAAGCGGATTTTACTCGTCTTGTTAAAGAAATCAAAGAGCAGCAATTTGATGGCATGATTAGTTTCTTTTCCAATACCCATAACGGTAAATTAGCTTGGAAAAGTGGGATTCCTTATCGTCTTGCACCCGCAACAAAATGGGTGCAAATCCTTTATAACCATCGTTTGACACAACGCCGCTCACGCTCAGAAAAATCTGAAGCAGAATACAATCAAGATCTGGCTCGGGCGTTCTTAAAGAAACACAACATGCCAATTGTGGAACCTAAACCACCTTATCTTTCACTTCCTGAAAGTGCGGTTAAAAATCAACGTGTTTTTCTTCAAGAGCAATTAGGCTTATCGGCAGATAAAAAATGGGTATTTGTGCATAGCGGAACAGGTGGTTCAGCAACAAGTCTCTCATTGTCGCAATATGCTCAATTGATACAAGGCTTATTAAGCGAATTTGATTGTCAGATTATCTTAACGGCAGGACCAGGTGAAAGTGAAAAAGCCCATGAGTTAGCAGCAAAAATCGATAGCCAAAATGTGGTTGTTTACGATAAGAATAAAGGATTAGTTGACTTTGCACACTCTCTGGCTTGTGCGGATTTATTCATTGCGGGATCTACTGGACCATTACATTTAAGCAGTGCATTCAATGTGCCAACGATTGGATTCTATCCAAACAGTCGCTCATCTCAGCCTCGTCGTTGGAAACCGATTAACGATGCTGACAAACACCTTGCTTTCTGCCCGCCAAAAGGGAAAGACGAAATGAACTTAGGTTTGATTTCTATTGATGATGCCTTAGTGGACATTATCCCCTTCGTGCGGGAAATGTGGCAAGCGGGCAATTGAGTTTAAGCATAACTGCACAATCCAACCTATTGCGGCGGCAAAAACAACGGTACCAATTCCAACTGTGCCGCCGAGCATATAACCTAACACACAAACCGACACTTCAAGGATTGTTCTCACAATCCCCACTTTTAAATGAAGTCGTTGACAAAGCCCCACCATTAAACCATCCCGCGGGCCTGCCCCCTGATGACAGGTTAAATACAATGCCGTCCCTAATCCATAAAGCAAAATCCCAATTCCACCGAATAAAATTCGGCTAAAAAATGCGGTTTGTTCTGGCACAATTTTCGTGGTTAAGCCAAGGAAAAAGGCAATCACAATAATATTCAGAATGGTGCCAAGCCCAAGCCTTAATTTGAGGGGAATCCAGGCTAACATCACCAAACAGCTAATCCAAAATGATGACCAACCGATACTCACCTTAGCTTGTAATGCCACACCTTGAGAAAGCACAGTCCAAGGTGAAGAACCCAAATTAGCGAGCACAATCAAGCCATCTCCAATGCCCAGTATTGCCAATGCAAATAAGAGCATCGACATCGTTTTACCTTCGACTGACCATAGCGATTTGGCTGCCCAACTGGTGTGAGGAATCACCCGTGCTTTTTTCATATTATTCCCATTTATATTTAACGCCGACATCATAATGGTAAACCTGATAAAACCCAAACATTTTAACGTCATATGATATAACCGAATTGACTGATAAATATCATAAATGTGATGCAGATCACATTGTCAAAATTGTCATCACTCATTCACTGACTTAAAATAAACTACCCTTTTTAATCAGGACATTATTATGCTTGCATCTCTTCAAGATATTTTGGATACCGTAAAATCCAACACGCTCACCTATCAACAAAAACTCATGTGTTTAGGCAATATCGCCGAGCGATTATTTGATCCTCGTGAATTATTAGGTTACACAGATGAAGAATGGCAATTCCTTCAAAATCAAATGATCTGTGATTTAAATGAAGGCTATGCGATTTATCGTCCTCGCTATATTTTGCCGGATTACAATGTGTATATTAAAAAAGGCTGTGAATTCCTTGAATTGCCAGCGCCAAAAGATCTTGATGAAGCATTAGATGGCTTATTGATTTTATATTCTCACGTGCCATCAATTACCACATTCCCGGTTTACATTGGGCGCTTAGACATGCTACTTGACCCGTTTATTACCGATGAAGAACAAGACTACATCAAAATTAAACGTTTCTTGAATCATGTAGATAAAACCGTGCCAGATTCATTCTGTCATGCCAATATTGGGCCTTATGACACCAAAGCAGGGCGTTTGATTTTAAAAGCGGTGATTGAGTTGGAAGCGCCAACACCAAATATGACCATTCGTTACGATAAGAGTAAAACAACTCGTGAATTTGCAGAATTAGCAGCAAAAGCGTGCTTATTGGTTTCTAAACCGTCTTTTGCCAATGATGCTTACTACATTTCTGACTTAGGCGAACAATATGGTATTGCAAGCTGCTATAACGCACTGCCTGAATGCGGCGGAGCCTATACCCTCACTCGTTTGCGCTTAGGTACTATCGCGCGCGCCTGTAAAACTGTGGATGAAATGGTCAATGAACTTTTACCTCGCGTAGCAAAATGTGCGCTCTCCACTATGGATAAACGCCATAAATTTGTCGTGGAAGAAAGCAACTTCTTCAATACCTCATTTCTCGAAAAAGAAGGTTTTATCAAACGCACTAATTTTACAGGGATGTTTGCTATTGTTGGTCTCTCTGATGCAGCAAATCATTTATTGCAACAAGAAGGATTAAATGAAACCTTTGGTAAAAGCCAACGCGGTGATGAAATTGCGACCTTAATTATGGATAAATTGAAAGAAGTCACGGATAACCATGAAGGCGTGTATGCTGAACGCACGGGCAACCGTTATTTATTACATGCGCAAGTGGGTGCAAGCAATCATGAAGAAGATAAACGTAATGCGCCTGCGCATCGTATTCGTGTGGGTGAAGAACCAACATTATTAGCTCACTTAAAACAATCTGCACCATTCCATAAGTACTTCCCATCAGGTACGGGAGATTTGTTTGCCTTTGACCAAACCTATGTGGATCATTTAGATGCCGTCGTTGATATTATAGATGGTTCATTTGCACAAGGTTACCGCTATATCACCACTTACCTTAAAAACACCGATTTGATTCGTGTAACGGGTTATTTGGTGAAGAAAAGCGAAGTGGAAAAATACCGTAAAGGTGAAGTAGCATTGCGTGATACCACTTGGTATGGTTCGGGTACCGATGATTGTGCACAAGTCTTTGACCGTCAATTACGCGATGAACAAGATGTAAGTGCAAGCTAGAAAAAAAGTGCGGTCGAAAAATTCTTTGTTTTTTTGACCGCACTTATTCTTTTTCTGCCTTTTCTAAAATTGCTTTGTGCTCTCGAATCAATGCCATAAACGGCTGCCCAAAGCGTTCCAATTTGATCGCACCCACCCCATTAATTTGTAACATTTCAATATTACTTGTTGGCATATATTGTGCCATTTCCTGTAACGTTGCATCGTTAAAGACAATATAAGGTGGAATATTTTCTTTATCCGCAAGTTGCTTCCTTAAGAAACGCAAACGAGCAAACAGATCTTTATCGTAATTTGCCACCGTATTTTTATGAGACGTATGCACAATTTTATTAATGGATGAAATGCGCGGCATCGCCAATTCAAGCGGCACTTCGCCTTTTAAAACAGGGCGAGCGCTTTCTGTGAGCTGAAGCGTTGCACTATTAAACTCACCGATCACTTGTTGAATAAAACCCAGATGAATCAGTTGGCGAATCACAGATTGCCAATGTTCTTTGCTTTTATCTTTACCAATGCCATAAACACTTAACTTATCATGTTGGCGTTCTACAATTTTTTGATTATGCATCCCTCGCAATACCGCAATCACATATTGCACACCGAAACATTGACCCACACGATAAATCGTCGACATCACTTTTTGCGCATCAATTAAGCCATCATATTTCTTTGGCGGGTCAAGACAAATATCGCAGTTTTGACAAGGCGTTTGACGATATTCACCAAAATAATTGAGTAACACTAAACGACGACAAGTCTGACTTTCAGCAAATTCACCAATGGCTTCCAATTTATGTTGCTCAATTTGACGTTGTGGCGTCTCTGGCTTTTCAAGCAGAATTTTCTGTAACCAAGCATAATCAGCCGGTTCGTAGAAAAGTACCGCTTCCGCAGGTAAATCATCTCGCCCCGCACGACCGGTCTCTTGGTAATATGATTCAATGCTTCTCGGCAAATCAAAATGGGCGACAAAACGCACATTAGATTTATTAATGCCCATGCCAAACGCAATCGTCGCAACTACAATTTGAACATTGTCTCGTTGGAAATCTTGCTGAACGCGTTCGCGTAGTGCAGTTTCCATTCCCGCATGATACGCCGCAGCCGACACGCCTTTATTTCGCAAAGTTTCGGCTATACGTTCCACTTTCGAGCGACTATTGCAATACACAATGCCACTTTTGCCTTTTTGAGCTAACACAAAACGCGTAAGCTGCTCCATCGGCTTAAACTTTTCTTCCAACGTATAACGAATATTCGGACGGTCAAAACTGCCAATGTATTTATGAGGATTGTCTAATTTAAGATGAGTGAGAATATCCTGTCTTGTCGCGTAGTCCGCTGTCGCCGTTAATGCCATAATTGGCGCATTTGGAAACGATGCTTTTAAGCCGCCAAGTTGGGTATATTCAGGGCGAAAATCATGACCCCACTGTGAAATACAATGTGCTTCATCAATGGCAATAAAGGAAATTTGAGCATAAGAAATCAGCTGAAAAAAGCTGTTTGTCATCACTTTTTCAGGCGAAACATACAATAATTTTAATTGGCCAGAAATCAGCTTATTTTCAACTTGCTGTTGTTGTTCTGGCGTCTGACTAGAGTTTAGAAAATCGGCTTCAATGCCGTTTGCTTGTAGTTGATCCACCTGATCTTTCATTAAAGAAATCAAAGGCGAAATCACTAATGTGAGACCAGGAAAACAAAGTGCTGGGATTTGATAACACAAGGACTTGCCATTTCCTGTGGCCATCACTACTAAGGTATCCTGACCGCTTAACGCAGCATGAATCACTTCTTCCTGCCCTTTGCGGAAAGATTGGTAACCAAAAACAGACCGCAACGTATGAAGTGCGGTCGTTTTTAAATCTGTTTTTTGCGGGGCAAGTTCCGCGAGTTCGGTCATCAGAATGTTACCGTTTCTCCGTGAGCGGCAACAGCCTTGGTTAAACAATCCCAAAAGCGTTTGCCATCATTTGCCACCCAATCATTGTTTTTATAGGAAAAATGAAATCCACCCAAGCGGCTCGCAAGCCAAAGCTCAAGAAGCGGTTCTTGCTTATTGATAACGATTTGTGAGCGGTCATCAAATGTGATCGTGAATACCGAACCTTGTGTCTCGCAATCCACATCGCAATCTTGATTCTCTAACGCTTCTTCAATTTTTTGCCAAACTTGTTCAATATTTTGGTGAAATTCTGCAACATTCATAAAATTTTCCGATTAAATCTGATAGAATGCCGTGAATTATAAAGCCTTTCGTCTCGTTGGCAAAGGCAGATTTTACTTATTAGAGAGATTGAAAAATGAAAAAATTACTTTCTATTTTGTTATTAGGTGCATTCTGTACTTTGGCTACAGGTTGTGGTGTAAAAGGGCCATTATACTTTCCTGAAAAAGAACAACCACAAAACACGCAAAAAACACAATAAAAACTGACCGCACTTAAAGGATTCCTCATGGATTTTTTCCAATATAAAAACGAGCAACTTTATGTTGAAGATTTGCCCGTCAAACAACTTGCTGAAGAATTTGGCACACCGCTTTATATTTATTCTCGTGCCACGCTTGAGCGCCATTGGCATGCCTTTGATTCAGCCTTAGGAGATCATCCGCACTTGATTTGCTATGCCGTAAAAGCCAACTCCAATATTGGTATATTAAATGTAATGGCAAAATTAGGCTCAGGCTTTGATATTGTTTCACAGGGTGAATTAGAACGCGTATTGGCAGCAGGTGGGGATGCATCAAAAGTGGTCTTTTCCGGCGTAGCAAAATC
Source organism: Haemophilus parainfluenzae (assembly GCF_014931275.1). Lineage (NCBI taxonomy): Bacteria > Pseudomonadati > Pseudomonadota > Gammaproteobacteria > Pasteurellales > Pasteurellaceae > Parahaemophilus > Parahaemophilus parainfluenzae. Next base: position 794,757 of record NZ_CP063110.1, on the reverse strand, counting down.
TCGTGCAGAAATTATGCGAGCATTAGAAGTAGGCATTCGTTGTTTTAATGTGGAATCTATTGCGGAATTACATCATATCAACCAAATTGCGGGTGAAATGGGGAAAATTGCGCCTATTTCTTTACGCGTAAACCCCGATGTCGATGCCCATACACATCCTTACATTTCTACTGGATTAAAAGAAAATAAATTTGGTGTGAGCGTAGATGAAGCGCTTGAAGTATATAAATTAGCAGCTACCTTACCTCATGTAAAAATTACCGGTATGGATTGCCATATTGGCTCTCAACTGACTGAATTACAACCCTTCTTAGATGCAACGGATCGCCTTATTCGTTTAATAGAACAGTTAAAAGAAGATGGCATCATGTTAAAACACTTAGATCTCGGTGGCGGTTTAGGCGTAACTTATACTGATGAAACACCGCCACATCCCAGTGATTATGCCGCAGCGTTACTGAATAAATTAAAAGGCTATGAAAATCTCGAAATTATTCTAGAACCTGGTCGAGCAATCGCGGCTAATGCGGGGATTTTAGTGGCTAAAGTTCAATACCTAAAAAGTAATGAAAGCCGCAACTTCGCGATTACCGATACCGGCATGAACGACATGATTCGCCCAGCACTCTATGAAGCTTATATGAACATCATTGAAATTGACCGCACTTTAGAGCGTGAAAAAGCCATTTATGATGTTGTTGGCCCAGTATGTGAGACCTCTGATTTCTTAGGTAAACAGCGTGAGCTCGCCATTGCTGAAGGTGATTATATTGCTCAACGCTCTGCAGGAGCTTATGGTGCAAGCATGTCTTCAAACTACAATTCTCGTCCACGTACGGCAGAAGTGTTAGTGGATGGAGACAAAGCTCATTTAATACGTCGCAGAGAAAGTCTCAGTGAATTATGGGCATTAGAAAGCATCGCGAAATAAATAGATTGAAAGAAAAACGGTCAAGATATAAGTCTTGACCGTTTTTGTATGACTAAATAATTCGAGAGAATTGTTGTCGTTTTGCCGCTGCTCTTGAATAAGTATCAAAGCATAAGCAAATATTACGGATTAATAAACGACCTTTAGGTGAAACTTGTAAGCCTGTTTCTGTTTCAGAAATTAATCCATCTTCAAGTAATGGCTGTAATAACTGTAAATCTTCAGCAAAGTGCTTTTTGAAATCAATATTATATTGTTTTTCAATTGGTGCAAAATCAAGCTTAAAGTTACAAATCAATTGCTTAATCACATCACGACGTAAGCAATCTTCTTCTGTCATCGCTAAACCTTTATGCAGTGCAATACCTGAATTTTCTACATCATGATAATAATGTTTCAATTCTTTTTGGTTTTGAGCATATGTATCACCTAATAAACTAATAGCTGATACACCTAAACCGAGCAAATCACATTCTTCCTGAGTGGTATAGCCTTGGAAATTTCGGTGTAAGACACCTTTCTCTTGAGCAATCGCTAATTCATCATCGGGTTTAGCAAAGTGATCCATACCGATAAACTTATAACCAGCATTGCCTAAGGTTTCGATCGTTTTCTGTAAGATTTCTAATTTTGTTTCCGGTGCCGGTAATTGATCTTCTTTAATTTTTGCTTGTCCCGCAAATCGACTTGGTAAATGAGCATAGTTAAAGATACTTAAACGATCTGGATTTAATTCAATCACTTTATGTAATGTAAACATAAAGCTTTCCACATTTTGAAGTGGCAATCCATAAATTAAATCAAGATTCGTTGATTGAAAACCTAACTCACGAGCACGAACAAGTAATGCATTCACAAACTCTTCATCTTGTTCACGGTTTACTGCTTTTTGAACCGCTTTATTGAAATCTTGTACGCCCATACTGATTCGGTTAAAACCAATATTGCGTAAATGATCAAGCATGTCGAGTTCAATCTCACGTGGGTCCATTTCAATACTGACTTCTGCATTATCCGCAATCGTAAAATGGTCTTTAAGCATCTTCATCAAACGAGCAGATTGTTCCTCTGTCAAATAAGTCGGTGTACCACCGCCCCAATGCACTTGAGTCGCAACACGATTTTTGAATAATTCTGAGCGCACTTTGATTTCTTTTTCAAGGTAATCAAGATAAATATCCGCCTTATGTTGATGACGAGTAATCACCTTATTACAGCCACAGAAATAGCAAAGTTTGTGACAAAACGGAATGTGTACGTAAAGGGAAAGTGGTCTTTCCGGATAACGATTAGCCGCTGCAATAAAATCTTCGTTTGTGTAACTTTCATTAAATTCTAATGCAGTTGGATAAGATGTATAACGAGGTCCTGATTGATTATATTTTTGAATTAACGCAAGATCCCAAATAATTTCAGACATTAAACTTCCCCAAATTTCTCTACGTCATTTAAAAACTGACGTAACTCCAACATAATTTCTTCTTCAAATTTTGCTTCTGCACTTTCTCGCTCAAGATCGAGTTTCATTCTTTCTTTTTTTAACAATACTTTCCGAGCTTCATGCGTAGGCATTTCTTTCACAATATTATAAAGTGCATGCATCGCTTGATACGGCTGCAAAGATTGTCCAAAAGGGAGTAAAAGCATTGATAAACGAATCACCCCTTCTGAATGGTTACAATCTCCATTTTGCATCGCTTTAGCGATAATTACCATACTCTCTTTTAGGCGTTTTGTACGTGCTATTTTAGCCTGTTTGATGAGAGTGTTTTGCTCGCGTAACTTCCTAAGTAATTTGAAAGCATAGAATGATACGCCAGCAATAATTCCCAAAGCAATAATACTTAAAATAATCGGCCACATGACAATTATCTGAATTGGTTGATATCAATCTTCTCGAAGGTTCGATAGAGGTCATCCTCTGTCTCTTCTTCATCTTGAATACCTAATTCTTCCATTAACTGAGCAATACGATCTAAGCATTCATCCACAAATTGTTGATCAGCTTTACTAATTGTTTTGCCTTCATCTAAGGCATCCAACAATTCATTTAGAATTTCATTATTTTCTAAACGTTCTAACTCAACTTCAGGCGCAAGTTTTTTCGGTTCTTTGACTACTGGAATTGTCATCCCTTTCTCAGGTTTATTCACAAATTCAACAATCAGTGGAACCTTTTTACGACTGCCTATACGCGGATCTTTTTGTTCAACAACTTGATTATGCTTATTTTGCTCAGCGTTACTATGACGAGAACCCGATGCTAAACCTTTATGTTTACGTTTTTTCTTATCTTCTCTTGCTTTAGCATCTAATTCATAACGTGTTAATTTCTTACCTGATAGCTTCGGGGCTTCAGGTTTCTTATCCGATTTACGAATTGGCATAATATCGCTAATTTTACGACTTTTCTTTTTACGAGCCATTTGTGTTATTTATCCTATAAAAAATTTTGGTGATTGTACCATTCCACCTCTATTTTCTCATTAAAAGATTTAAACATCTTTTAATAAAACTATTCTGCTTTTGACCGCACTTTAATTTTATTAAACTCCAATCTAAAAACAAAAACCCCAAGCCATTCAGCTCGGGGTTCTATATTCACTACCTGGCGGTGTCCTACTCTCACATGGGGAAGCCCCACACTACCATCGGCGCATCGGCGTTTCACTTCTGAGTTCGGTATGGGGTCAGGTGGGACCACCGCTCTATCGCCGCCAGGATTATTCCTTTAATAACTTTTCTATTTCTCTCTGCTCCACTATCTCTAGCGCTCACAACCAAACAAGCTGATTAACCTTCAATACTTTCTCTTTATTCTCTGAGTCTCGTCTTTGTATCATTACAACACCCAAAACCCTTGAGCGTTGTATAGTTAAGCCTCTCGGGCAATTAGTACATGTTAGCTCAACGGTTCGCACCGCTTACACACCATGCCTATCTACGTCTTAGTCTTAAACAACCCTTACAGATTTTAAATCTGGGAGAACTCATCTCTTGGCAAGTTTCGTGCTTAGATGCTTTCAGCACTTATCTCTTCCGCACTTAGCTACCCGGCAATGCGTCTGGCGACACAACCGGAACACCAGTGGTGCGTCCACTCCGGTCCTCTCGTACTAGGAGCAGCCCCAACCAATTCTCCAACGCCCACGGCAGATAGGGACCGAACTGTCTCACGACGTTCTAAACCCAGCTCGCGTACCACTTTAAATGGCGAACAGCCATACCCTTGGGACCTACTTCAGCCCCAGGATGTGATGAGCCGACATCGAGGTGCCAAACACCGCCGTCGATATGAACTCTTGGGCGGTATCAGCCTGTTATCCCCGGAGTACCTTTTATCCGTTGAGCGATGGCCCTTCCATTCAGAACCACCGGATCACTATGACCTACTTTCGTACCTGCTCGACTTGTCTGTCTCGCAGTTAAGCTTGCTTATACCATTGCACTAACCTGACGATGTCCGACCGTCATTAGCAAACCTTCGTGCTCCTCCGTTACTCTTTGGGAGGAGACCGCCCCAGTCAAACTACCCACCAGACACTGTCCGAGACCACGTTTCGTAATCTTCGTTAGAACATCAAACGTTAAAGGGTGGTATTTCAAGGACGCCTCCACAATCACTGGCGTGACTGCTTCTAAGGCTCCCACCTATCCTACACATCAAAATTCAATGTTCAGTGTCAAGCTATAGTAAAGGTTCACGGGGTCTTTCCGTCTAGCCGCGGGTACACCGCATCTTCACGGCGATTTCAATTTCACTGAGTCTCGGGTGGAGACAGCCTGGCCATCATTATGCCATTCGTGCAGGTCGGAACTTACCCGA